>NZ_JBLYZG010000004.1:0-166282 GCF_049310245.1 Endozoicomonas sp. ALB115
TCGCAAAGACCCCGCTTACGCCCAGCGCCAAAGGGAGCGCCAAAGGGAGCTTCGCAAAGACCCCGCTTACGCCCAGCGCCAAAGGGAGCGCCAAAGGGAGCTTCGCAAAGACCCCGCTTACGCCCAGCGCCAAAGGGAGCGCAAAAAGCAGTGTCGTCAGTCAGTCAAGTCAGCTAAAACTCAGGTGATTAACCACTGACTTCTAATTGAGCTGAAACGACGCAGAGTTCCAGTAAAAAAACCTGCTCTTTTAAGGAGCCAGGTGCTGAATGGAAAGAAGCAAACGGTGGGTTACTGCGCCAGATCAATCTGCAACCCAGGTTATTAATGCTGCCACCGGCAATGACCTTGATACCGGATTTAGTCAATTCATAATCACCCCCGCCCAGGTAGTTTTCAGCTCCTTTTTATCTTCCTCAAAACTGAATTGAAACTGGCTGACGTTGCCAACCGGCAGCAGGGGCGCGGAATCATCAGCGGGTTTGATGTATATGCTTCCGGCACCGATAAACTACGATCCATTGTAGACATGACTTTTCATCTATCCTGTAGGTCATGGGTTAATCATGGGAGGGTTTCACATGGTAGAACTGGTGTTTGAACAGCCCAATGTGCTGGGTACTGAGTTAGAGGTGTGTTGCCAAAGTCCAATGACAGGCTTCTTCCGGAACGGGTTTTGTCATACCTGTCTGGAGGATGCTGGTAGTCATACAGTCTGCGCCCGGATGACCGATGAGTTTCTGCAATTTTCCCTGTCCAAAGGTAATGACCTCATCACACCCAACCCTGATTTTGGTTTTCCCGGTCTGAATGCCGGTGACCGCTGGTGTCTTTGCGCAACTCGTTGGGCAGAGGCCAATAAGGCAGGTGTTGCCCCACCGGTTTACCTGAACGCGACCAATATGACAGCGCTTGAAATTGTTGAGTTGGCTACGCTGGAGCAAATGGCATTGGATTGATATTAAAGGACGACTTCAATTTGAACGTCATCCGGTACTTTCCTTGTTGGCCTTGGCGCTGCTCTTCGTTAATGGATTCCAGCTGCAGCAGGATGGCCGGAAAGTCTAAACCCTGTTCCTGGCCGGTGGCTGAACACAGCAAAGCCAGTACCTGATTATCCAGATAATGGCCTTTCAATGATGAAATTGATGATTTGCAACTCTTTACGGTTAAAGGTACTTCTGTCAACTGCCAGCCAATTCTTTTCTTTACCTGAAGGCCTCCTATCACTGATTTTCAGGCTTAGCCACAGGAACAGGTGCCTGGAATTTTTTTGTTATGTGTTCTTACTGAGTTATTATGAACTTATGCGAATTGTCACTGTCTATTAGACATTGAGATGAATTAGGTAACGAGGTTGTTCTTCCGATTTCCCAGCCCTTATCATCACTCCAATCAAGTTTCATATGATTGAGATTTTTAGCCATCTGAATCCTGAAAAATACAATGTAAAAGAATTTAATTGGTGTAATATGGATAGATTACAAGGAATAGAAGAACAACAGAGCCTTTCAACGGCTGTATTTAATGCCTCAATAACTCAGCTACAATCAGCTGGTCAATCTCATTATCGCCAGGTGAAAAAGGCTAAAGTTGAGCCAAGTTTGTTTGGTATAGATTCAAGAACATATTCAGAAGAAGCAAAGTTTAAGTTCAATCGGGATTTTAAGAAGATAAAAGTTCAAGAATCAGAAACTTCAGATTTCACTCAACTCCACCATTTTGCACCAATAATCAACAGGGCCTGGAACAATCCTGAAATCATGAGGTATTTGCTTGAAACTCACAGTCAGTTTGTACATTGCTTTTGTAATGAAACAGAAGCTGCAAATACAATTAGTCGATTAACTGAATTCTTGTTGACAATTGATGAAGAAATGGCTTCTTTTGAAAAAAAAGACCCATTTGAACTTTTAAAAAAATATCCAATGACTGAAAATAATGAGTGTATAATAAAAGCCTGTGGCTTTTGTGTAAGAAATAGCAAAGACCGGTTTTGTGAAAAAAACATTATATTTTTTCTTGGATTACTTCCTTTGCTAATTGAACTTGAAAATCACGTAGACTTACCTGACTCTACACTTCGCTTTCCGGACCATTTTCTCGCAGACTTTTTTCTCTCAATGACTTCTGGTGGGGGAAGAGACTTCTTTTTAAATAAAAAAACAATTAAAAACTATTTAAAAACTTACAATGAAAAAAAAGAGTTATTCCATTACTTCTCTGAAAAAAACAATCAACTAAATTTATCCCCACTTTTTCTGATGCTGAATAATTATTACTGGAGTACACTATATACAAAAGATACACTGGAAACAAAAACAGTAGAAATCTCTAAAAAAAGTGAGTTATGGTCTTTCTTCTTCAATTCTGCAGCACCACAATATTTATTCAAAATTCTTTTTGATGGATTTTCAGATCATGAACATTCATGTTATGATGAACCGGCATATAAAAGTCAGAATTCTTTATTAAAAAATACCCTTTTAAAAACGGCAGAATTTAACTCCGACCTTATAAGATTTGGAGAAGAGTTTGAATTCAGCTTTAAAAGTGCATCAGGTAAAAAGTATTCACCAGATCTCCTTATAATAAAGTGGTCTGAACATATATCTGCCATAATTTCATCCATGAATATACCTGAATCAGAATTTTCAATAACCATTAAGAATGGCAACCAGGGTAAAGAGCTTTATTTCACTTTTGGTGACTGGAATTCTAAGTTTTATCCTGATTATGATGTCTTTGAGGTGAATTGCAGCCCTTATACAATAGAGCAAGTTTTCACCTGTAATGGAGCTACTTATACTGCTTATGAACTTTTTGATATATTTATTCTTGCCCCTGCAGAACTTTTTTTATTGAAAGGCATATCTGGGCATAAACATATAGATATCCGAAATTCTATCTCAAATAATCCGGAATTGTTATTCAGATTTTTACTTTCGGTAGAAAATGAACGCTTTTTAGTCAAAGCCCTTGACCGAGAGAGTGAGTGTGAAGAATATTTTCCATATCTGTCTATGTGTAATGGCGCTCCTCAGTGGAAATCGCTCCTGGATCACACCATTCAACTAATCAATAAAGAGCTTGCTGCCGGAAAAACAACGCAACCTACGGGTTTTTATACTTATGCGTACGCCTTTCAACAACTATGGGAATTAAAACATGTATATTGTCCTGCTAAAATCAGACTTGCCCCGCAACATGCAAGCAATAGTTCAGACAAAAGAGTCTGTAAACCAGATGGAACTCTCGAATTACGTTTCTGGCATGGTGCCCGAACAGGTCAGGAAGCAAGAAAAATTAACGAGATAATACTGGCATGGATGAATACGCTATCGCAAAAACAAAAAAATAAAATTCCATTATTTTTAAAATTGGATGACGTTGAAGATATTGATTCAAATAGAATAGAAATGCTCTTTGATAATTTTTGTAAAAGCATAGGGTTACAGCCAGAAAACTATCGAGGTCTGATACGTTTTACCACTGTAAACGTCAATTCGATTTATTGATTCGTTACCAATTCCCGGTATTTGGTCTAAGTTGACTGGCTCATCAACAGCATGCCCCTCAGGAAACTAACTAAATGCCAGGTCTTATTGGTAACACCCCTTCTATTACAGATATTTCGCTATTCAAAGTTGGTGAAACCTGTTACATGACTGCTCACTGCAAGCATGATTGCTCAATCCACTTTGCTGATGGAACCATCTGTAAAGTTCAGCTATATGCCGCTCTATACTTTACTTACACGACAATATTTGGGAGTCGAAAGTACAGAATCCTTGGGACAAACCCATTTTGCTGAGCAAATGCCATATTTGGTAGAATCAACCAAACAGTGGCACATGGAGAGATTGAAAAATCATGTTCGAATTTAAAATGCCTAATATGAATATTTTTGAATGAGACAGTAATTGAACTCATTTATCTACCAAAATGGTGAACCGTCTAAGTCAACATTAATTCTATGCAGGTATTTGGCATCAACCTTGGTCATGATTTTATGATCTATAAGAATATCAGCAATTTCTTTGGAGTTTTTTTCTTTAAGTAAACCCTTGTCAAATCCAGCTTTATCCATTCTTTCATTTAAAAAATTATAGTAGGACTTATCAATTCTCGAATTCCTTAAATTCCTGGCATAATGCTTATTTATACGGGCCTTTACCAGAGCCTGGTTATAAGATTTTATCTGTCTGTCACGAATTGACTTCATGATAAAATTTTTGAGCTTTTTAAGTGAAATGATGAGTATCTTGATAGGATTTTTCGAAGAAACCTTTTTTACATCAAATTCTCCAGAATCCTCAGCCAGCTGATTTTGATTAACATCTTGATTTGCAAAGGTAACTTTTCTTGAATTCGGCGGGATACGATTATCCATATGATGGTTCCTTATCTTAACTATTTGTTATCATTGGTATATCTTTCACTCATTCCGATGCTTGAAACTATATCACACCAGGTACTGTAAATAATTTTAGACTTAAGTTGTAACTGTGTTTGTTTTGGATAAGCAACCGGTAAATCTGCTGCGCCTTTACGGGAGCGCCATTGAAATGATCAAAAGCTTCGGAGAACTGCCGGTTATCCGCGAGCATCAACGCCATGGATTGATTGGCTACCCCAAAAAAAGCAAACAGGTTCATAACCGTCAGTCGCAAAACAAGGACTTCAATTCTTCGCGTCACGTCAGCAAAATACAGCAGGCATTACTCGGTGCAATATCAAACAGGGATTTAAAGATAGCCAGAGTAATTTATCGGGATCTGTTTATCTTGTGGAACTATCTAAGTAATTGGCAGTCCATATTAATGAACCATTAACTGAGGTTATCATCATGATTCAGGACAAAATGCCAACTATTCCGGCTGCTTCTAACAGCAATTCGCAGGGCAGTGAATCACCGTTTCACCTGCTTCCTGAGGCTTATTGGCCCGGTCAGCCCAAGCAACCAAAAGTATCAATTGAGCAAGCAGCTAAATTGTTACTAGATGGGCTGAAAAATCTGGATTACGAACAAGAAAGTCAAACTGCCGTATTAAAGCGAGTGATTGAAAAACATAATGACATGGCAAAAACTCCGGCCAATCGCCTGGTGCTTGCCGAACAGGATAACTTTGCTACCAGGTTCCCCAAACTGGATCAGTGGATTGTTAACAAACTATCCTTTCTATCCCCCAAACAGTTGATCGCTTTTGCCTTTGCCAGCCGCCACTTCAATCAATATTCTGAGGCGTGCGAGAATAATCAAGGCAGTCTGGAAAAAACCAGAATTGAATTTTTCCGCCACTATTTTTCTCAGGAAGGCTTGAAGGCCGGATTAGAAAAGCTTGACCTGTTACGAAGTTGCGAAATTATCCATGAAAATCAGATGTTCCAACTGGATGATGTTTGTCCTGACTTACTGGATCATCTGGAACCAATAACGGCAACGGGAGAGTCATTGTACTTAAGTGATTTTAACTTTCCAGTAGCATTACGTATTGTCGGTGAAGTTCCCACCCTCTGGAAACGCCTGGCCCTCTCCATTGGTGATCCCTTCAATTTTCAATACACAAGAAAAGTTGAATTTGAATGCCCGAATGATTTCACAAAAGCAATGCTGACATTTCTGAATGATCTTGCCCTTAGAGGGTATGAGACATCTGTTCTGATTGATCCTTTAAAATCAAATGTCATAAGCCGGGTGGATCTTGCTGACAAACTGAAAATGGCCTTAGAGAATTCATAACACTGACCTCCGTTGTACTTCCGGCTTGAAATCTCACCGGATGAAAAACTGGACATAAGTATTAATTTTATACTGTCAGCTGCTGGCATAAAAATACTGCGGTGTGATAATCAAACGGCACCGCTGTGCAGTTCAGGAGCCTATCTCGAAACCATCATAGAGGTGATCTCTGAAAACAGGCATGTTAGTTTAAGTTCACAAAGTATCCACTATATCTCCTGCCCTCATTTCAATCAGGCTGAACATCCACTAACCAGACAACCACCGCCCTTCAAACCATGATAACGCTGACTTTCGAAGAACTTTACATCATCATTCTAAATAGCAGCAGCATAATTTTATGCCTTGTTGTCATAACGAATGGGTTGTTTGTTTTTTGTTTAAAGGCGGAACTATTTTAATAAGAAGAGGTCAGAGTATTGATTCAATAATTAAATAGCCTCATTATGTTTTTTAATACTAATAATTTGCCCCCAGTTCCTTATTTCACCTTCATTGGTCTGTCTCCAGCCTATATTAATCAGGTCAATAATGAATCACACCCAGCCTTATACCAACAGCTTTCTGTTGCTTCAGCTGTACCTGAGGTACAAATTTTAACTAACGCTACTGAAGAAACATCTTCTGATCGTGACCCAACTGAAAAAAAACCTGACAACAAGAAATTTATGTGTTCCTATTCTGGGTGTGGTAAAAAATTTGTAACGGATGGTACGCGCCGGATTCATGAGAGATCGATTCATTTAAACGAAAAAAATTTTAAGTGCCAAACCTGTAAAAAAAGATTCTTTCACAGATCTGATTTTATAAAACATACTTATATTCACAAAGGAATTAAACCCTATCTTTGCCTGAAGTGTAAAACATCTTTTTCTCAGTCTTCCAACTTATTTACCCATATAAAAAAACATCATCATATTCAGCCTGTAAAACAAGATAACTGGGTTAAGTTCTGAGTAATCAGGGAATCAGTAGATACTGATCGCTATCCATCAGGATAAAAATGCGGCAAAAACGTGGAGAAACTTTAATATAAACCCTTGGTCTTAGACTATAATTAATTAGTTCAACAACTCAATGAGTCTCTCAAATAAGCCAGCTCCAATAGAATTTGCTTTTCCTGACCCTTGTTTCAGTCCATCAGATTTATTAGGAAGAATAGGTAAATCTGGTTCAGGCAAAGGTCATTTGACGTATCAGTGTATGCCTGTTCAGGCATTGAAAACTCCTTTTCCCATTTACCATAACCAGTCAAACATGCCAAAAAATAACAATAATTCTTGTAATTCATTGAATAAACATGGCATTAAACCTATAACACCTGACGATAAAGCAAACTTTATCCGTACTGATGATCCTGACATACCAGAGTCAGTTCTTAATCAATATTTACCCCGGAGCTCCAGTTATAAACCTGAAGATGAAACGTTATCATTAATACCAAATATTCCTTTTCTTCAGGTGCTATGCCTAGCAGAGAGTGAGCCTGGGATCGGGGAGCCAACAACAGCGAGCCATTGGAATCCCGATGATCAGATAACCAATCTTTCTGTCGCATCTTCCAAGCCGCAAAGCCTGAACAAAAAAACAAGTGATAACCACACGAAACAGTCAGAGGATATTGTTAATAGTAACGCTTCAATAGCCAGGTGCCAAAGAAAGCATCGCCGAGATCCTGCTTACTTGCAGCGCAAGAGGGAGCGCCAAAGAGAGCTTCGTAAAAATCCTGCTTACGCCGAGCGCGAAAGGGAGCGTATTAGGCAGCGTCGCAAAGATCCTGCTTTCGCAGAGCGCGACAGGGAGCGCTCCAGGCAGCGTCGCAAAGATCCTGTTTATGCCGAGCGGGAAAGGGAGCGTCGCAGGGAGCGCTATAGAGAACGTTACAAAGATCCGGCTTTCGCAGAGCGCGAAAGAGAGCGCCTTAGGCAGCTCCGCAGAAATCAAGCGAACTTAAAACGTCAATGTGCGCAGCAAACAGCGGGCTGCGAGAATGATCCTGGTTATACAACAGATGAGTGTCTCAAGCCATCCTGTGCATCTGGATTGACGTAAAGATTAAGTGTGGGTTGTCATCGGGGGAACTTTTTATAAGAATATCTGTCATAAGCCGTAATTCCATAATCCAAGAATTCAATGTAAAGACCTATTTTTTCTACTCGATTTATTGCAGCTTCTGATGTTTTTTCTAATTATCACGATGCTGCTTTTTCTGAATTCGGCTTATCAAGTCAAGTATTCTCCCGTGAAGTTGTAGAGGCAGCGAATATTCTATGTGCCATGCATACTGATAAAACCAGAAAACACCTTCAGCAGCCGAGGGAGCCTGTTCATATTTTAATTGATACTCTCCGGCTGAAAAAAAGGTCGATAGTGATCATTACCAGCCATACTAAACAAAATCAATCACCTGACTTTACGGTCAGAAGAAAGCATCAGATTAATACCCCCCCTCCTTCAGATACTCCAGGTAATGAACGGCTTTCAAACCAGCCCATTTTAAAGTCAGCACAACCAACCGGGCAACACTTATCAGTTACAGATATTCACCCCAATCCCTGTGAAATCTCTGTTCCATTACCCAACAGTCAAAATCTTGCTGGTCCTTTCTTCAGGCCAAAGTTGGCAGTTTCTACTATCAACACTCGATTAAACAGTGATCAGATTCAAAAAAATACATCACCTACCGGAAATAAGTTGGCTATTACAACTTCGGCTTCCGAACTGGGCCAATCTCAGACCATCTCTCAAGGTAAGACTTACCAGAAGGTTTACAATAAAGCTTACGCACAGACCGAGAAACGGTGGCTTACCAAAAAGCTTACTATAAAGCCTTCAAGAATACCGGTGATAGAGAACAAACAAGAATCGCTGGCAAGCAAGCTTCTACTTTGATAAGAGAATCACATAAAGCAAAAATTTTATAATAAAAAGTTCAACTATTGGAACCAAAGCAGTAAATCAGCCAAAAACGTCAGATCACTTGAGACAAATTAGTTTTATTTCAGGCAGGAACTTTTTAAAAAAATAGCGGTCTTAATCTATAATTCAAGAGTGCAATAATTCAATGGAAAGACTTAACGTAGGCTCACATATCGCTTCTGCCTCTTCCTGTGTTCAGGATTCTTCAGACGTAACTGTAATACCACCTGATGATTCCAGTCCGATGCCAAGCATGACTGGCCATTATGTGCGGAAACTTGATCCATCTCACAATGTTTTTTTAGTGGATAGATTGCTCAATCAGGTCACACTTCCATCTCCATGTTCACTTAATGATTTTTCAATATCTCATTCCCCATTATTTGAAAAAGAAATAATGCGCCCGGATCTTTATTCACCGAAGCCACCTGACGAAATTTTTTCTTGTGACCATCCATGCACAGATCCAACATTAACAAACGCAGAACAAACAGCCCATCAATTACCTCCGGAAAATCCATTGGCATGTTTGTCTAATCCGTCATCACGCCCAGACACTCCCCCTGATCTGTTGCATAAAGACACACAAGAGCAAGTTATAACTGCAACCGTTGAGAGTAAGACACATGAATCGTGCAGTTCTGAGGAACCCCTGCCCCTGACACCCGCAGAAGCTCACAAGCAGTCCATGAAAATGAAGGCTCACTGGAAAGGTTACGCACAGTCCAGAAATACCAGGGCTTATAAGAAAACATACCGTGAGTCTTACAAAGGGAAGGCTTCCAAAAAGTCTTACTCTCATTCCAGGAAACGAAAGTCTTCCAAAAACAACTGGGCAAAGTCCGAGAGAGGAAGGGCTTACATGAAGGCTTACCGGAAGGCTTACAATTCAGTTTTAAACGGAGTCGATGGTGATCGGGAAAAGGCAAGAATTGCCGGAAAGGAAGCTGCCGCCATTATCCTGGATTCGTATCGAGTAATGAAAAACCAAGCTTGATTCGAGCTCTATTTTCTTTCCATTTATTTTATAACTTGATCAAATAGTCATAAAAAGCTTTTCATTGTTATTAACTTAAATATTGATTGGTATGCCTTGGGGAGGAACTTTTATAAGCAAATAGAGGTCTTAAGTTAAAATTCAATAATTCAATGAATATTCCTGCCTATCCTGCTAACTTTAATGTGGCTTCTGACCGCTTTAATTATTTCCAAACTACGATTTATTCTCAATCTGCCACGTCGTGTCAGGCCTTCTCCCGTGAAGTTGTTGATGTAGACAATATTCAATGCATTATTCATACTGACGAAACGACTAAAAGTCACCTTCAGACAATGGTGCTTTTTGATAATCCATTTTCCAATCTCCGGCTTAACAACAGGTCGATAGGCATCGCAAACAACTATATGAAAGATGATCATCCAATTCACTTACCTGTCGGAATTAAAACACAGAACGATAATCTAATCACAACGATCAATCTTTACCCATCTATCATGATAGGATTTACCCATGGCCTGAAAAGCGAAAGACTTACAACGAACCAGAGAAATGTATTTCTTCCTGCAGTTCTCTTGAACAGTCCGAGAAACGTAAGTATTACCATCGAGCTTACTCGAAGACCGAGAAACGGAAAGCTGATCTGAAGACATACAGGAAAGCTTATGAACAATCCAGGAGAGTTAAGGCAAATAAACCAGTCTGGCTTAAAATTCAGAGATGAACTTTTATAAGAAAGAGCAATCTTACTATGAAACTTAACAATTCAATAATTCAATGAAAATTTCTGATTTCTCTACTCAATCAAATATTACTTCTGAGCTCTTCCCTTATTTTAAAGATAATACTGATTCTTTATCTGGAGTATCGGTTCAGGCTTTCTCCCGTGAAGTGATCGAAGCAGCTAATATTCTATGTTCGATGCGTATTGATACAACGAACAAATATGACTCTCAGTGTCTAACGGTGATTTTTCATAAATCATCTGATAATCCAATGCTTGGAAATAGGTCAATAGCAATCATTAACAACCCTGCAAACGAAGATCAACCTGTAGTGAGTCATTTATCTCAAGCCAACACTCTCGGAGACACCTTATCAATGTCGTATAAAAGCATCATGGTTAATGATAAACGATACGATAAAGCCAAGAAGAACCAAGCCAGATACGAAGTATCTGATAAAGGTAAGAAGTCCAGAGCCAGATACGAAGCGTCTGATAAAGGTAAGAAGACCAAATCCAGATACGAGGCATCAGACAAAGGCAAGGAGACCAGAGCCAGATACCGAACGTCCGACCAGGGCAAGATGGTCGCATACAGGGCCAAAGCCAAATATTATTCATCCGTCAAAGGCAAGGTGAAAAATGCCATATATAGTGCAAATTTAATGGCCTACAAAAAAGCTATAAGAAAAGGCTTTAGTGAAAAAGTAGCAAGGGAAAAAGGAAAAGAGGCAGCTAATGCAAAACAAGCAGAACTTTCTTCATTGCTACCCCATCCTCTGCAGTTTAATGAAAGAACAAATATCAACAATCGGGTTCAAACCCAACCTATCTTGAGTGGACGATCAACAAACGAAAAGTAAGCAGGTGTTTTTCACCGTACTCTGGCTAGGTGCCCCCGTAGCGAGGACGACAGAAAATTGAGGATAAAAATTCGGTTTTGTGAGGTGAATATTGACCAGTTTTTTTTTCAGGAAGGAACTTTTTTATAAAATAATTGCCTCAGCCTTTAATTCGACAATTTTATAATTCAATGAATCTCTTTAATAACTTACCCTCATTCGAGCCTTCCTGTTCAGATACTCGTTCCTGCTCATTATATTCAATAGAGCAACTGATTCCACCTGTTGATAACGATCAGCAGCCTTCATATCATGGTATGTCTGTTCATGTGCTGGAATTATCTTTACCTGCTTACCATAATCATTCGGATTTTTGCCAAAATAATCCTGGTTCTTTTCATTCCCTGCTTGAATATGATATTGATCATCTGATTTTTACCGATTCAGCCGCGACTTTCGGCAATGAACTCCCTGACATACAACAATCAGACCTTGATTACTATGTACCCTGGGATTCTGATAATGAACTTGTTAAGTCCAGGCTAACACCAGTGCCAGGTGCCCCTTTTATTCAGCAGGCATTCTTATCGGTGAGTGAGCCAGAAACCAGAAATCCAATACCTACGTGCCATTGGCATCCAGATGATCAGATAATCAATCTTTCTACCGCACCTTTTAGCCCACAAAATCTAAATCAAACGACAAGTTATAGCC
Source organism: Endozoicomonas sp. ALB115 (assembly GCF_049310245.1). Lineage (NCBI taxonomy): Bacteria > Pseudomonadati > Pseudomonadota > Gammaproteobacteria > Oceanospirillales > Endozoicomonadaceae > Endozoicomonas > Endozoicomonas sp. ALB115. The sequence goes on from NZ_JBLYZG010000004.1 coordinate 11,940, forward strand.
AAATACCCAAATCAGAGGGGTTCGCTGACGGTAACGCTGCAATAGTTGAGGGTCAAAGGAAGTTTCGCAATGACCCCGCCTACAATGCATGTCAAAGGCAGAGAATCAGGAACTCCCAAAGGATGCGTTACAAAGATCCCGCTTATTATGCAGAGCATTTAAAGAGAAACAGGGAGTACCAAAGGAGGCGTCGCAAAGATCCCGTATATGCAGAATATTTAAGGAAGAGAAACAGGGAGTACCAAAGGAAGCGTCGCAGAGATCCCGCTAAAGCAGAGCTTGACAGGGTGAGAAGCAGGATCAACCAAAGGAAACGTCTCCGAGATCCTGCTATAGCAGAGCGTAACAGGGAGAAAAGCAGGAACTACCAGAGGGAGCGTCTCAAAGATCCCGCTTACGTAGAGTATAAAAGGGAGAAAAGCAGGGAGTACCACAGGAAGCGTAGTAAGGATCCCGCTTACGTAGAGTATAAAAGGGAGAAAAGCAGGGAGTACCAAAGGAAGCATAGTAAGGATCCCGTTTACTTAGAGCGTAAAAGAATGCTGCAAAGGGAGCGCATTAGACGCCGCAACGAGAATATTTTCGATCACGCAAAGCACCAAAGAGAGATTAGCAATCTACCATGCTTACCTGGCGTATGAATGAGCGCTTTGAAAGATTGAGTTTGAGCAGGAGAACAGCATCTTCAATAAGCCAATTCAGCTGTAAAATCTGGTGAATCATTCTTTTTGATGGCGCGCTCGGGAGGATTCGAACCTCCGACCGCCTGGTTCGTAGCCAGGTACTCTATCCAGCTGAGCTACGAGCGCGTATAGACTGAAACGATTGCAAACTGTGTTGAAACAACCGTCTGCATTCAGTGGCGTGGATCATACATAAACCATTGCCTTATGTACAGTACTCATGGAACAAAATATCACCGGTCAATTCAGGGCTGGCAGTCGCCAGTCTATAGGCTGTATTCCATGACTGACCAGATAATCATTGCTCCTGGAAAAAGGTCGGCTGCCAAAAAAGCCTCGATAAGCTGATAGTGGCGATGGGTGAACAGATGTCAGAACCAGGTGTTTACCGGTATCAATAAACCGCCCTTTTTTCTGTGCGTAGCTGCCCCACAAAATAAAAACAATATGCTCTCGCTGCTCATTTAACGCGGCAACAATCTGGTCAGTGAATGTCTCCCATCCCCTGCCCTGATGAGAAGCAGGCTGCTTATGTTCGACTGTCAACACACTGTTGAGCAGTAACACTCCCTGATGGGCCCAGTGTTCCAGAAATCCATGATTGGCCGGCGGAATGCCCAGATCTGACTCCAACTCTTTATACATATTAACCAGTGAAGGAGGAATGGCGACGTCGGGACGTACCGAAAAACTTAACCCATGAGCCTGACCCGGTCCGTGATAAGGGTCCTGCCCAAGAATCACCACTTTGACCCGCGCAAACGGTGTCAGGTCCAGGGCCCGGAAGTATTCTGCCCCCCTGGGGTAAATCATTTTGCCCTGAGCCTTTTCATGTTGCAGAAAGGTGCGCAGGGTCTGCATATACTCTTTGGTAAATTCATCCTGAAGCATGGCTTTCCAGGAAGGCTCCAATTTGATGTCTGGCATCACCCTACCTCAAATAACATTGACAAATAAATTACCTCCAACCGCATAAGAGCCAACTACACTCTTTGCCAGCCAACGCACTTTAGCACAGCAACACATTTACTAATAACAACTCAGTCTTCGTTACGGATCGCCTTCAATACAATGCAAACTTTTAATAAAGCATCGATCAGAATCTCTGCGGTTGCAGCCCTTCTTTTTAGCTGCCAGTCCCTGGCAATGCTCGAACGCAGGATGGCCATCGAAATCAATGCCAATTCTATTCACTTCGCCATCGCCGACGTCAACAACAAGACCGACAAAGTTTACCGGCACCTTGATTACGGCTCTCTGGAAGCGGGTTTCTACGATGACCTGTCAGCCAGTGACAACGGTTTTTTCAGCAACTTTATGCTAAAAAAGGCTCAGAGACTCTTTCAAAAACTGCGAACCCGGCAGGAACATTTCAAGGCAGTGCAAGTAAGAGCCGTTGCTACTGATATTTTCAGGGAGGCTCATAACGCCGAAGAGCTGGTGCAAAAGATACGGCGTACAACCGGTATCGATATTCGCATTCTCTCCCCTGAAGAAGAAGATCGAATGGATTTTTTCTCTGCTTTAACGGCGACTGATCATTCTGAATCACCCGTCGTCTGGGATATCGGGAAGGAGAGTTTTCAGTTGATTATCTCCGATCCTGAAGCTGGCCCATTTGCCCACAAAGGTGATTTTGGTTCTGTTTCTTTTATGGAATACCTGAAGGAAGTTGTCCAGAACAAACCAACTGATTTGCCGGGGTCATTATCCCCCATATCAACTGAAGAACTCGAAGCAGGTATCACCTTCGCACGATATCTTGCCCGGAGAACGCCGGTCATTATTCGCAATGAACTGAAGAAAGATCAGGTTAAAATCACCGGTATCGGCCCGGTATTTCAGGAAGGCTTCGCAGAAGATATCACCATGCACCAAATGTCTTTGGACAAAGGCAAACTGGAGCGATATATCCTGGATCAGGCCTCATCCATCGGCACCAATGAAGCCAGTCTTTCAAGTGCAATTCTGGTATTTGGTTTCATGGAAGAGCTGGACATTACGCAGATGTTTATCTCCGATCATAACAGCACTGTCGGAATGCTCGAATTTCCAATTCTCTGGCATTAATAAATGTTTCAATGGAGTAATAGTAAAAGAAAATTTTTTCTTTTACTCTTCGTCGATTGTGCATTTCCCTTCCATGCATTGAAAAATTAGTGAAAGCCTGAAGAATCATGAGAGTTCAAATGGTTCTGCAGGCTTTTCCACGGTGGAAGAAGAGGAGTTGTCTGGAAATAACTTCCCTATTTTCATTGCCTGACTCCGTTCGGACTGAGTGCTGAGCTTGTCGAAGTATCGAAGTTCGGTGGCACGACCCTTCGATACTTCGACAAGCTCAGCACTCAGGGTGAACGGAAATCGGGAACTTATAAAAAGGCAATTCCTAACTGTATACACCCAGCATCAACTCTATTTGACGCTTGAGCATTACCCGGAGCCTGTCCACTGTTGTTTCGTCTTCAAAACCTGCAATTAATCCCTGGTACTCAACATGAATGATAATACTGCCAAATAGTTCAGCATCAATATCAGGATGGTTAGAGCCGATTTTTGCAAAGAATGTTTTGAGACTGTCGAGAAAGAACTTCTGGTGACTGAAGGCAATGGGCCTCAGGTTTTCGTTTCGCAGGCATTCCTGCTGGAAAGCACGCTCTGCGATCAGGTAGTCACGATGCTCTGCCAGCTGAATCAGAACATACTCAATAGCAAGATCACTGATCCGGTCAGCAAATACCTGACGACTGGCCTGGTCCGATGGTACAAGCTCTTTCATGGCCATTTTCAGCATACTGTCAGACTCTTCCCAGTACGCCTTGAACTTCTGGGCCCCCATCTCCACAAACAGAGTGAAGGTGTCAGTGATCAGATCCGTAATGTCTTTGAAATAATAGGTGGTTGCAGAAAGAGGAACATTGGCTTCCTTGGCAACAGCACGATGACGGACACCCCTGACTCCATCTCTGACAACGATTCTTAATGCCGCCTCAAGAATTGTACGACGACGCTGTTCACTATTGGCACGACTGGTTTTTCGCCCCTGGTATTTCAGTTTCATATCACTGTCGTGCTTACCAGAGCTTTTCATGCCTTCTGATGAGGAATCCATTGTTGAGACCATATTAAGACTGCCTTACAGTTGCCTGATTGTTTTATAGCGTTCGTCCAGTACCGTCGCTTGAACAAGCATCTTAGTACAGAAATCAACCATACGTATGAAAACCGGCCCTGCCACTATTCAGGGTTATCAGACCGCCATACCTGGAGTACTCCCCATATCCTTATAGACCGATCAGACCGGGCGTATGGCAAACTCCTGGCTTCACCAGCAAAGCGCATCGACTCAACTTCAGGCTCCCGGATACTACATGAGCAGGCTTGGCCTGCTCATGTCGTCAATCCTGAACTATCAGCGACTCAGAAAATAACTGAGTTAAGCAGGTAATTACTAATACGGTAACCAAACGGCAGGTTCATATAACCAATGCAAATGATACCTGCATCGTCGATTCACATATTTGACAAGTACAAACTTAAGCACAATTACTCCCGCGTCAATATCTACTGAGGACGCATGTGAGGGAACAACAACACATCCCTGATGGACGGCGCATCCGTAAACAGCATTACCAGCCGGTCAATACCAATACCTTCTCCGGCAGTGGGTGGCAGACCGTATTCAAGAGCATTGATATAGTCTGCATCGTAATGCATTGCCTCATCGTCCCCGGCATCCTTTTCTGCTACCTGTTGTCTGAAGCGCTCAGCCTGGTCTTCTGAGTCATTCAACTCAGAGAAGCCATTAGCGATTTCCCGACCCCCCACAAAGAACTCAAAGCGCTCAGTAACAAATGGGTTGTCGTCATTTTTACGGGACAGAGGCGACACTTCGGTCGGGTAATCCGTGATGAAGGTAGGGTTAAGCAAGTGATGTTCCACCGTTTCATCAAAGATTTCCATCTGAACCTTGCCAAGCCCCCAGATCGGCTTCACATCAATGCCCAGTTTACCGGCAACCTGTGTGGCTGACTCCAGGTTGTCAATATCAGCGGCATCAAGATCCGGGTTGAAATGCAAGATAGATTCAAATACCGACATCCGCGCAAACGGCTTGCCAAAATCGATCATCTGCCCCTGGTACTCGAACTCAGTTTTACCCAGAACGTCCTGAGCCAGCTGTTTCAGCATGGCTTCAGTGTGATCCATCATGTCGGTATAATCCGCGTAAGCCTGATAGAACTCGATCATTGTAAATTCCGGGTTATGTCTAGTAGACAGCCCTTCATTGCGGAAGTTCCGGTTAATCTCAAATACCCGTTCAAAACCACCAACGACCACACGCTTCAGGTACAGTTCCGGAGCGATACGGAGGTACATATCGATATCCAGCGCGTTGTGATGGGTCACAAACGGTCTGGCCGTGGCACCACCGGGAATCACCTGTAGCATCGGCGTCTCCACTTCCATGAAGTCCTGACCCAGGAAGTAGTTACGGATACCCTGAATGATTCTGGAACGGATCCGGAAGGTTTCCCGGGAGTGTTCACTGGTAATCAGGTCAACATAGCGCTGACGGTATCGCTGCTCGGTATCGGTGAGGCCTTTGTGCTTTTCAGGCAGTGGGCGCAGAGACTTGGTCAGCAGCTGGACAGCACTCATATCAACGTAAAGGTCGCCTTTGCCAGAGCGCTGGACAGCACCTTCTACACCGATAATATCCCCCAGGTCCCAGGTCTTGATGGCATCCAGGGTCTCTTTCGGCAGCTGTTTGCGGTTCACATAGAGCTGGATACGGCCAGACATATCCTGCAGTTCCATGAACGCGCCACGGTTCAACATGATACGGCCAGCCACTTTAACAGGGTGGTTCAGGCCTTCCAGGGCAGCCTTGTCATGATCCTTGAACTGCTCCTGAAGATCGCCAGCCAGCGAATCACGACGGAATTTATTGGGAAATGCCACCCCTTTTGCGCGAATGGCCGCCAGTTTCTCCCGGCGCAGGGTAACCAGGCGGTTCTCTTCATGGGCTTCAGCAGCCTTTTCTGCCTGCGCCTGTTGCGACAAAAAATGTTCTTCAGACATAAAATATTCTTCCAGTTACAGGCCTTTTTTCAGGCTCGCCTCAATGAACTTGTTCAGGTCACCATCCAGCACAGACTGGGTATTCCGGGTTTCTACCCCGGTACGAAGATCCTTAATACGGGAGTCATCCAGTACATAGGAGCGAATCTGACTACCCCAGCCGATGTCCGACTTGGAATCTTCCATCGCCTGAGACTCCGCCGTTCTCTTTTGCATCTCCATCTCATAAAGCTTGGCCTTCAGCTGCTGCATGGCCTTGTCTTTATTCTGGTGCTGGGAACGCTGATTCTGACACTGTACAACAATTCCCGTTGGCCCGTGGGTAATACGCACGGCGGAATCGGTGGTGTTGACGTGCTGTCCACCGGCACCACTGGAACGGTAGGTATCAATACGCAGATCCGCCGGATTGATTTCAATATCAATATTGTCATCAATCTCAGGAGAAACGAAGACGGAAGCAAAGGAGGTATGGCGACGATTACCGGAATCAAACGGGGATTTACGCACCAGGCGATGAACGCCGATTTCCGTTCTCAGCCAGCCAAACGCATAATCCCCGTTAAACTGAACCGTTGCCGATTTGATCCCTGCCACTTCACCGGCAGAGACTTCAATGATGTCCGTTTTGAAACCGTTGGCCTCACCCCAGCGCAGGTACATTCTCAGCAGCATATTGGCCCAGTCCTGGGCCTCAGTACCGCCGGAACCGGCCTGAATATCCAGAAAGGCGCTGTTAGGATCCATTTCACCGGAGAACATACGACGAAATTCAAGTACTTCCAGTTTCCGGGCCAGCTCATCAAGCTCATCCACAACGCCCTGGACACCTTCTTCGTCTTCTTCTTCTACCGACATTTCCAGCAGTTCTTCAGAATCCCCCAGGCCACTGGTCAGCTCTTCAATGGTGGAAACAATCGCTTCCAGGGTGGAACGCTCCTTGCCCAGCTTCTGGGCGTACTCCGGATCGTTCCAGACGTTCGGGTCTTCCAGCTCCCGTTCTACTTCCTGCAACCGCTCACTCTTGTGAGCGTAGTCAAAGATACCCCCTAAGCACGTCAGTACGCGCTCTCAGGTCCTTGATACGCTCCTTAATGGGATTGACTTCAAACATTGCCCTATATCACTCACTTTTTCAGGTGCACACGGCACCACACTTAAATACTGCTATAGCCCCATCCAGGAGCCTGTCGGACTTAAGACTGTCCTGCTTCGGTTGCGATAAATTGGTCTAAAAATTCCTGCTTCTTCGTCAAATAGCCCCGCTATTCTCCTCAGAAGCAGAAATTTTCATCCTCAATTTCTCGCAATCCTCGCTACGGGGTCGCCTAGACGGACGCTTAAGTCCAACAGGCTCCCGGGAGCTGACCAATACCGACCGCTCTGAAAATACAATGGGAATGAAATTGGCAACACATGGCTGCCTATGAAACACTGCTCACAACAACAGCTGGCCGACAAGGCCATTACCAAAACCTGTAATACAACTGAGTGATTTTACAACAATAGCCTGTTGGTTGGAATTGCTCCGATATCCATCCACCAGGACCTGTCGACGTTGTCTTGCCAACACGGGGAGTAAACACTGCATACCCGCCCATTGACTCATGTCATGACATCACACTACGCCTTTACTCAACAGTAAGGTAAACTCCCGCCCGCTACTTCACCCTCACCCGTAGCCAGAGCCCCAAAGCCTTTAGGGCCTGTTGACGTTTCGTTGCGTGCTCAGCGGGACGCGCAGTCTGGCTCAGAAAGGCGTCAGATGCGCGAAAGACTTGTGCAGCGCGTAGTTATTCTACGCCAAGCAAGTCTGACAAAGCAGATGGCGCCTTTCTGAGCCACCCTTCGGGCGTATCAGGGCGCCCCTATGACTTCGTTGCGGCATTTTGAAAGGCACCCAGCCTTCCTGCAATGCCGCGCCTCGTCATAGGAGCGCCCTGATACGCTGAGCACGCAACGAAACGTCAACAGGCCCTAGCAACAGGATCGTCTGCTCTGGGTACATAACAGAAGCACTCTTCATTATGTCACGTGACACTTTATTGAATGACTCAATGGCACTGGTAGCGGATATCGGTGGCACCAACGCAAGGTTTGCACTCTCACTGGGTGGCAAGCTGCAAACAGACTCGATACAAGTGCTGGCCTGTAATGACTTCGACAACCTTGATCATGCGGTCAGCCATTACCTGAAGCATCAGCAAGTCGCCGTGGATCATGCCTGCATGGCGTTTGCCTGCCCAGTAAGTGGCCAGACGATAAAAATGACCAACAACCATTGGGCATTCAACCAGTCTGACATGAAAGACACGCTGAAGTTGCTGTCCTTCAAAGTGATCAATGATTTTACCGCCCAGGCGCTTGCCCTCCCTGCCCTGCCTGAAAACACCCTGGTCAGGATTGGCCACGGAGAGGCAATCCCGGGGGCCACCAAACTGATTATTGGACCAGGCACGGGCCTTGGCGTCGCCGCACTGAAGAAGGTAGGCGATCATTGGCTGCCTCTGCCCGGAGAGGGCGGACATGCGGCGATTTCTCCCATATCTGCCATGGATAAGGAGATTCTCGGTATTCTTCAGCAGCAGCTGGGCTATGTTTCCTGGGAATCGGTACTGTGCGGTTCTGGCATTGAACGGCTGTATCAGGCCCACAGTATGTTGTCTGGCCAAACACAGACACTGAAAAATCATGAGATCACGGCCCAGGCCCTGGACGGAGAACCCCTCTGTCGCCAGACACTACTGCATTTCTGTGAACTGCTGGGCAGGGCCGCCAGTAATGCGGCACTGACCACCGGAGCCCAGGGGGGTGTATATATTGCTGGCGGTATTATTCCACGCTTCCCGGAGTTCTTCGCTCAATCGGACTTCAGGACATCGTTCGACCTTAACGATAAGATGGCCGGTTATCTGGCGGGTATCCCCACCAACCTGATTGTTCACGACAATCCCGGCCTGACCGGTGCGTGTGAAGCATTAGGCAACCCGTTGATCCATTGATTTTGCCTGGCTGACCCTGATCCGGGTCAGCTTCCAGAGATATTGGAAGAGCAGCAATTCGTCCACAACGGCCAGACAAATAGTGTTGACTGAGAGTGAATAATCGACCGCTCAATACCAGGACAGTGAGAACAGGTTATTACTCTCAGAAGAAGAACAATTACGTTATTTTCAAACAACCTGCTCAGGGTCATGACTGATCATCCCTGTAAGCCGTACAGGTGATTCCGTCGGGGCTACATGCCGACACCGAACATACACATGCTCGGCGACAATACCGGCAGCACCACCTACGACAAAACCTGCAAAAAAACCTGCCAAACTACCTGCCAAACTACCTGCCAAACTACCTGCATAAGGACCGGCAACCGCCGTAACAACAGGTCCGACAATAATTGCAACACCACAGGCTGTAGGCAGGCTAAAAGCCAGATTAACAGCTGTTCGTTCCAACAGTGAAACATTTCGTCCCATACACTTACACTGACAAAATATCGGTTCTGGAATAAATGGTGAATCAGAGGCTTCCGCACTCTGAGTCAGAGGCATTTGGATAATTGATGAAGTTGATGAAGATGCTTGCATTTCAAATTACCCTCAAAGATGTCTAAATCTTTTAAGAGCCTGAATTTAGAAATTAGTTCCATAATTTTAGTGTTCCCAGCTTCGCCCCCCCCCGCAATCCACCTGAAACGGAACCTGTTCATCATTTTGAGGTCTGATAGCGATATTTACAGTCTTCTAATGTGCGCAGGGCTTTATTCTGAAAGCAACCACATCAACCTACGCCCACCCAAAGCCTGCTGACCGGGTTCGCCAGCAAACCGTTTCAAGCAGGGGTCCTGACCGCAACGGAAGTACATTTAATGGCAAAAGAGTCTCGAACCATCAATCCCACAGGGGTATAGCCCCACCCCGGGATGATCCCAAAGGTATTGAGGAGGCTTTTTGGAAAAAGCAACCATTACAGGGACGGCAAGTCACCCCCGCTGTGGTGCTGAACGCCTATGGAAAAGATAGAACCTCTCTCAGAGGTGGCTTTTTTCTGTCAAAACTGTGCTTACAGAACATTCTACTCAATCGCAGAAAAGTGACCCCGGATCAGGTCATCCAGGAATTCACCCGGAAGCCAGACCGAAATAAGTATCTGGTGGCGATCACGCGCTTCAAAGCAGAATGTTGTCAGAAAGGCCTGCTGTTGAAAGGTCGGCGGATCTCACCGGATGAGGTGGTTAACGAGTTTCAGGTCGCCCGGGCAACACTGGAGCTGGCTCGCTTTATGGAAGAATGTTGTCTGAAGGGTCTGCCGTTAAAGGGCCGGCAGGTCGCACCGGAATCGGTGGTCAGGGCCTTCCCGGATAGTCTGCCAGGCAAACTGGGGATCGCACGCTTTAAGGAACAATGTTGCCTGAAGGGTTTGCTGTTGAATAGCCAGCAGGTGACACCGGGCGAGGTGGTTAACGCTTTCCCGGATAGCCCGGAAGGCGCATTGGGAAAAGCACGCTTCATAGCGGAATGCTGCCTGAAGTGCCTGATATTAAATGGCCAACGGGTCACACCGGATGCCGTGGTCAGGCATTATCAGGCAGCCAGAGCAACCCTGGAGATAGCGCGCTTCAAAGCAGAATGCTGCCTGCAAGGCTTGTTGCTGAAGGGCCAGCAGGTCACACCGGATATGGTGGTTAAGGATTTCCCGGACAGTGTGCAAGGCAAACTGGGTATTGCACGCTTCAAAGCGGAATGCTGCCTGAGAGACCTTGCACTGCATGGCCAACAGGTCACACCGGACGAGGTGGTTAAGGATTTCCCGGAGAGTCCGCATAGCAAACTGGGTATTGCACGCTTCAAAGCGGAATGCTGTCTGAGGGGCCTGGTGTTGTATGGCCAGCAGGTCACACCGGATGCCGTGGTTAACGATTATCAGGCAGCCAATGCGACGCTGGAGCTAGCGCACTTCAAAGCAGAATGTTGCCTGAAAGGCCTGCGGTTGAAAGGCAGGCACGTTACATCGGATGAGGTGGTTAAGGATTTCCCGGATAATCCGGAAGGCAGACTGGGGCTGGCGCACTTTAAGGAACGATGCTGCCTGAAGGGCATGGTATTAAATGGCCAGCAGATCACACCGGACGCGGTGGTTAAGGAGTTCCCAAACAGTCCGGAAGGCAGACTGGGGAGATTACGCTTCAGCGAACAATGTTGCCTGAAGGGCCTGGCGTTGCAGAACCGGCAGGCCACACCGGATGTGGTGGCCAAGAATTATCAGGGGGCCGGGGCAACACTGGAGCTGGCGCGCTTTAAAGCAGAATGTTGCCTGAGGGGGCTGGTGCTGAACGGCCAGCAAGTCACAACGGATGCGGTGGTTAAGGGTTATCAGGCAGCCGGGGCAACACTGGAGCTGGCACGCTTTAAAGAGGAATGTTGCCTGAGAGGTCTGGTGTTGAATGGCCAGCAGGTCACACCGGATGCGGTGGTCAAGGATTTCCCGAATACCCGGGAAGGCAGACTGGGGATAGCACGCTTTAAAGAACAATGTTGCCTCAGGGCCCTGGCGTTGAATCACCGGCAGGTCACACCGGATGAGGTGGTCAGGGGTTTCAGGGCGGCCAGGGCACCTCTGGCGCAGGCACGCTTCAAAATGGAATGTTGCCTGAGGGGACTGGCGGTTAATGGCCAGCAGGTCACACCGGATGCAGTGGTTAAGGATTTCCCACAAAATTTGGAAGGCAAACTGGGAATAGTACGCTTCAGGGATCAATGTTGTCTGAGGGGACTGGCGTTCAATGGTCAGCAGGTTACACCGGAGGCGGTGGTTAAGGATTATGAACGCGGTGGCTGGTTGCTCGAAAGAGCTGTTTTTTATTCTCAGCTGGCATTGAATGCAAGAGAATTGAACAGCGCCTGTCTGGATAATCGGAAAGTACTGGCAGCGTTTAATGAAGCACCCGGGGATCACTCTGCAAAACAAATCAGGTATCTGATTCAAAAGCTGAAACAATCTCAAAAGTACGAGGAAACCAGCGAAGCTCAGGAGACACTTCAAGAGACCTGGCAAATCCTGAACAGCGTATCGGTCAAAGACGATGAGCATGATCGACTGGAATGTCTATTGAAATTCATGGCTATGCAGCATGGGCTGTCAATTGATCATCAGGTGGTGTCAGCGCAACAGGTATTGCAATCCATCACCGGCCTGAGGCGCTCATTCAAGAATTCACGTATACATTTTTTCTTCCTGGCACACTGCTATATCACCAGCCAGTCTATTAATGGACAAGCCATCCATAAGGAACAGGTTCTGAATTGCCTTCAGCATTTTCCGGAAGGAAGCAAACGGCGCCATGCATTGGTCTGCTGGTTTGAGCAACGCAACTGCGAAATGCATAAAGCCAGAATAATTGACAGTTTGCTGTATAAACGGGCAAATACCGTTGCTTCAGGGGGCAGTCCCCAGGGATACGCAGCCTCCGCCAGTCAACACAAAGCGGCGGTTCCCGTGCGCGGGAAGTATCCCGTAGCAACAGCAGACGGACCGGGCTTCCCGGAAAGGCAGGCTTCCCGGTTAAATGTGCTCATACTGAAAACACTGGAGATCATCCAGGCAATCAATGACGCCTGTGACGCTCCCGCCATACTGGTGACCGGTTCATACGCGCGTTGTTTACAGAACCTCTGCTCCTCATTCAATGATATTGACATTATTTGCACGACAGATGAGTCTGCCAGAACCCTCTTTGAAAAGCTGCAGGTACTTAACACCGACAGGGATTCAGAAATCCCCAAGAGCATGACCATCAGCCGGGTTCCTGGATGTCCGGCGATTAAACTCCCGACAGCTTACAATATTCAGCTTAAAGACGGCGATCTGGGTATGAAAGTAATGGACCTTCAGGTCAGTGTTAACGCCCTGGTAACAGACAGAAATACAGCACGATTGGCCATTGACGTTCCTGGCGTGAACAGGCCGGTGTGGTGTCTGTCGTTTGCTGAAGAAACCGGATTACTGAACAATACGCTGGCATACCTTGCCGATAACCTTGACCTGCTGACAGATCGGTTGCAAAGAAGAGAGATATTTTCCATACCACGAACCATTCTGTTTAATTTTCCACAAAACCCGGAGGAGCATATTTATGGCCTGCTGATGCGCTCCCTGCTCACCCTGAATAAAGCCAGGCAGTTCATCGCTCTGCACTGTGAAAGCAAACCCGGAAAACCTGACTGCCAGACTCACCAGCGGCAAAAACAACAACAGCGCCTGCAAGTGCTGACGGAGAATCTTCAAGTGAAATTGAAGAGCCATATTTACCGTCAAGCGTTTGAGCACAGAGTGAACAGCTGGCTATTGACAGCTGTGCATGAGAGTGATTACGAGATCAAAAGAAAGGACTTTATCACAACACTGCTTGCGATGATTCAGCCTGAATAATATCAAGGCCGTCACCAGTAAGCTTGCATAAAATGATAAGCGCCCCTAAAAAGAAATATGCCCTGAGCTTTCCAACACCTTAACCCGGATATTTCATAAACTGCCCCGAATCTCGCGCAGGACTTTGTCGCTCTAAGGGATTTTGTGAGGGAGCACCGTACCGGGGAGTACGGTCGACTGAGCAAAACTCCCTTAGAGCGGCAAAGGACAAGCGAGATCGGGAGCACGTTTATGAAATATCCGGGTTAAGAAATGACAACAATCGCTGCCATTAAGAGGTTGCAAAATAATATGCTTGTATCCACTGCTACCCATCACGATAGACGACTTATTGATTATAAAAAAGCCCCGAAAAGCCACCAAAACAAAAGACAACAGCAACAGGAAAACAACTATCCCTCGAAAAAGGTCAAGCTGGATACTGTCCGGATAAATCATCAGGGGCGTGTTAAACAGAGCGGGGTAAAAAAGAAACTACCGGAATACCAGGTGGCTATGGCAAAAAGTCAGCCTGTTCTCCAAAACTCACAGATAAGTAAACTGCAGATTGATTCAAAGCAGAGCACTGAAAGTCATTCAATTCCTACAATACTGAATAGAGTACTGGATGATATTCGTAAAATGGATATTGAGTATGCTATAGGTCTTGATAAATCCGCTCAAATGCCAAAGCATAAGAGATTATCCATTCACGGTAATTTCACCTATGTTGAAAAGATTTATAAACATTTACTGGTACCGAAGATTCATCACTTGATACAGGAATTTTCCCCTATTAATGAATTAAAACAACGGCAGACCGAATACGCCATGCAAATAGCAGAGTTAGTGAAAACCTACAAAGTAGCGCAATGTGATGATATGACTCATTTAATGGCTTCCTGCTGCCTGGAAAATCCGACCATCAGCCTGTTTAAAATGGTTATCAACTTTTTTTTTGCGAGAACCGGATCAAAGAAAGGAAAGCTGGATAGATCCACCACTCATGTCTGTTTGATGGTATGCCCGAAACTTTCAGGCGATAGTGTGCAGATGCAAAGCCAATGGTATGAAGCGGGATACAAAAATGCCTATAGTGATCTGCATTGTGCTGACGGGAGCTACCATCAGCCGTCCTATATGGCTACTTCTGATCTTTACATTGCGGATCCGTGTCAGCATGAATATTGGCCAGGAAGCCAGTGGCAACAGTTTATCAGCAGTATTGCCGATCAATATCTCACACCAACGGGTAAAGATTTTAAGAAAATAAAGGTACAAATAACGCGCTATCACTCGGAAACTGCCGTTAACGAGCTACCGGCCGCAGATATACAGACAGTGCCAGTTAACAGGGCTACCACAGACTATTCAGCCATACCCGCCTATTTTTATCTTGAAGAATTTGTAAAGAAATTAAGCAAAAAAGTTCAGGGAGAAAAACAACGGGCTATAGAAATCACCAAGAAAAGACTGGTAAGGCATGGTATAAAGATCCCGGCTTTTGACACCGTAAAATCAAAACACAGAAAAAAATGGTCAACCCATTTAATACGTGTTCTGGCCTGGAAAATGAATCTTGATGTTAACCTTCTGTGCCGTGAAGATCTGGCTATTATAAATCCAAAATCAGAGGACTATTATCAATATATAATTGACTTTTTAGGTAAATCAATAATCGAATCATCAAAACATGTTAGCAATATGACCAACAGCTTTAACAAGTATGGATTTCCATTTCCTGAACCATGCCGTCGATGTTTTTTACCATCAAAAAAGTGGCTACCGGGCCATATCAGGCATCTGCTTAGAGTGGCCAAACCTGAACGAGCATTTTCGGACGGCGAACTGGTTAAAGTATTGAGAGTACTGAATCCTGTGGAACTACAAGATACCTATTTACGCTATTTACATGAGTATTTGCAAAATAAGCTGCTTGACAATCCGGGCCCCAGAATACTGGAAAATGCCTTGAGCAGCATTAAAGATGGGCCCCACCCCATCCCCCTCCCCGCCATTGCAGGATTCACCAGCTGGAATATATTGACATTACGAAAACTGGCTGATTTGTGTGTAGAAAAGTTTGGCGGCATCTGGGCAAAAACGGTTACCCCCTACCCTTCTGTTAGCAAAAGAGAGGTTATACCAACCTCACCCGATGAGTTTGCCGCCTGGTTTCTCAATAGACTTACCAATAATCAATTTAATTTCAACAATTTCGATGGCAAGCTAAAGACTGCAAACCTGATTGTTCATATCACCCCGATAGAAGGTATCACATTTAACACCGTACCAAAGAGGGCTGACTGGATATTGTACTATGTCTATCAGTACGGTTTTGACAAAAAAGAGATTTTCCATCAGACCTCTTCGACAACACTCTATCAAATGCTGAAACGCATTACCTCACGGGAAAAGCATTCAGAATTATACGATAAATTATTGTATCTCAGCTCAACATGGAGTGACCTCAAAGCCAGCAGTTATTTGACAACCCTGAGAGCACACAACATCAAACTGCCCGATGATTTAATGTATTGTACAGCCAAAAGCAGGATGATTAAGATGCATGCAAGGGCGGAAAAACTGAAGGAATCAGGCTGGCTGGCAGCGGATATAGACCTGTCACAGCATCAAACATCAAAACATAAAAACGTTTTCTAACGCCTTGAGAAATCATAACAATTGCTGCCATTAAGAGGTTAAATCATAGTATGCATGTATCCACTGCCACCCATCAAAACACACGGCTTATGGGTTATCAAAAATCTCCGGAGAACCGTCAAAATAAAAGAAAACAGCAACAGGATAACAACAATCCCTCAAAAAAGATCAAATTGGAAACCACCCGGATTAATCATCAGGGGCGTGTTAAACAGACGAGAGATCAAAAGAAACTACCGAAATACCAGGTTGCTATGGCAAAAGGTCAGCCTATTCACCAAAACTCTCAGAAAAGCAAACTGCAAGTTGATTCAAGGCAGGGCGCTGAAAGTCATTCAATTCCCACAATACTGAGTAAAGTACTGGAGGATATTCGTAAAATGGATATTGAGTATGCCATAACCTCTGATAAATCCACTCAAATGCCAAGGCATAAAAGATTATCCATTCACGGCAATTTTACCTATGTTGAAAAGATTTATAAGAATTTACTGGTACCAAAGATTCATCACTTAATACAAGAATCTTACCCTATTAATGACTTAAAACAACGGCAGACCGAATACGCCATCAAAATAGCAGAGTTAGTCAAAACCTACAAAGTGGCCCAATGTGATGAGATGACGCATTTAATGGCTTCCTGCTGTCTGGATAACCCGGCCATCAGCCTGTTCAAAATGGTGATCAACTTTTTTTTTGCGAGAACCGGATCAAAAAAAGGAAAGCTGGATAGACCCACCACTCATGTATGTTTGATGGTATGCCCAAGGCTTTCAGGTGATAGTGTGCAGATGCAAAGCCAATGCTATGAAGCTAAACACAAATATACTCATAGTGATCTGCATTGCGCTGACGGGAGCTATCATCAGCCAACCTATATGACTACTTCCGAGATTTACATTGCTGATCCGTGTCAGCATGAATTTTGGCCAGGAAGCCAGTGGCAGCAATTTATCAGCAATATTGCCGATCAATATCTCACACCAACAGATAAAGATTTTAAGAAAATAACCGTACAAATAACGCCCTATAATTCGGGAACTACTGCTAATGAGCTAACGGCTGCAAAGGTACAGGCGGCAGTACCCGTTAACAGTGATTCTACAGACTATTCAGCCATGCCTGCCTATTTTTATCTTGCGGAGTTCGCAGCCAATACAGCGAAAAAAGCTGAGAAACTAAAACAACGGGCTGCTTTGGTCACTAAGGAAAGACTGATAAGAAATGGTGTGAAAATCCCTTCATTAAACACCGTAAAATCAAAGCACAGGAAAAAATGGTCAACAAACTTAGTACGGGTTCTGACCTGGAAAATGAACCTTGATGTTAGAGTTCTGCACCGTAAGGATTTAGCCATCATTAATCCAAAATCAGAGGACTACTATCAATGCATGATTGACTTTTTAGGTAAATCAACAATCAAATCACCACAACATGTTATCAATATGGTCAAAAGCTTTAACAAATATGGATTTCCATTTCCGGAACCATGCAGTCGATATTTTTCCCCATCCAGGGAGTGGCTGCCAGGCCATATCAGGCATCTGGCCAGAGTAGCCAAACCTGAACAATCATTTTCGGACTGTGAACTGATTAAAATATTGAGAGTACTGAACCCTGTAGAACTACAAGATACCTATTTACGCTATCTACATGAGTATTTGCAAAATAGGCTGGTTAAAAACCAGGGGCCCCGAATACTGCAAAATGCCTTCAGCACCATTAAAAAGGCTAACATCCCCCTCCCTGCCATTGAAGGAATCACCAACTGGAACATATTGACATTACGAAAACTGGCTGATTTATGTGTAAAAAAATTTGGCGGAATCTCCGCAGAAACGGTTGCACCCTATCCTTCTTTTGGTACAAAAGACGTGATACCAACCTCACCCGATGAGTTTGCCGACTGGTTTCTCAACAAACTTACCAAATATCAATTTAATTTCATTAATTTCGATAGCACGCTAAAGGCTGCGAACCTGATTGTTAACATCAGTCCAATAGAAGGTATCACATTTAAACCCGTACCACAGAAGGCAGACTGGATGTTGTACTATGTCTGTCATTACGGTTTTGACAAAAAAGAGATTTACCATCAGGCTCCTACACACACAATCTATCAAATGCTGAAACGCATTACCTCCCGGAAAAAGCATTCAGAATTATACGATAAATTATTGTATGTCAGCTCAACAGCTTCTGGCCTTCGATCTCTTAGTATTATCAGGAGCCTGAAAAAACACAACATCAAACTACCTGATGATTTAATGGATTATTCAGTCAAAGATCAGGTGACTGAGATGCATGCAAGAGCCAAAAAACTGCAGAAATCTGGCTGGCTGGCAGCCGATATAGACTTATCGCACCATAGAATATCAAGACATAAAAAAGGATCGGGAGCACGTTTATGAAATATCTGGGTTAAGAGATCACAACAATCACTGCCATTAAGAGGTTAAATCATAATATGCTGGTATCCACTGCTACCCATCAAAACACACAGCTTATGGATGATCAAAAGCTCCAAAAAAACCGTCAAAAGAAAAGAAAACAGCAACAGGATAACAACAATCACTCAAAAAAGATCAGATTGGAAACCACCCGGATTAATCATCAGGGGCTTGTTAAACAGATGAGAGATCAAAAGAAACTACCGAAATATCAGGTTGCTATGGCCAAAGGTAAGCCTATTCACCAAAACTCTCAGAAAAGTAAACTGCAGATTGATTCAAAACAGAGCACTGAAAGTGATTCAATTCCCACAATACTTAGTAAAGTACTGGATGATATTCGTAAAATGGATATTGAGTATGCCATAAGCTCTGATAAATCCGCTCAAATGCCAGAGCATAAAAGATTACCCATTCACGGCAATTTTACCTGTGTTGGAATGATTTATGAGCATTTACTGGTACCAAAGATTCATTATTTGATACAAGAACTCTCTCCTGTTAATGACTTGAAACAGCAGCAGACCAAATACGCCAGGCACATAGCAGAGTTAGTCAAAACCTACAAAGTAGCCCAATGTGATGAGATGACTCATTTAATGGCTTCCTGTTGCCTGGAAAATCCGGACATCAGCCTGTTCAAAATGGTTATCAGCTTTTTTAGTGCGAGAGCCGTAGCAAAGAAAGGAAAGATGAAAAGATCCACCACGCATGTATGTTTGATGGTATGCCCAAGTCTTTCAGGTGATAGTGTGCAGATGCAAAGCCAATGGTATGAAGCTGAACACAAACATGCTCATAGTGATCTGCGTTGTGCTGACGGGAGCTATCATCAGCCATCCTATATGGCTACTTCCGATATTTACATTGCTGATCCGTGTCAGCATGAATTGTGGCCAGGAAGCCAGTGGCAGCAATTTATCAGCAATATTGCTGATCAATATCTCACACCAACAGGTAAAGATTTTAAGAAAATAAAGGTACAAATAACGCCCTATCATTCGGAAACTGCCGTTATGGAGCTACCGGCCGAAGATGTACAGACAGCGCCAGTTAGCAGTGATACCACAGACTATTCAGCCATGCAGGTCTATTCTTATCTTGAAGAATTTGTAAAGAAACCAATCAATAAACCACGGGTTGCTGATATCACCAAGCAAAGACTGGTAAGAAATAGTGTAAAGATCCCTTCATTTGAGATCGTAAAACCATCACACAGGAAAAAATGGTCAACAAATTTGATACGAGTTCTGGCCTGGAAAATGAACCTTGATGTTAAAGTTCTGCACCGTACGGATTTAGCCATCATTAATCCAAAATCAGAGGACTACTATCAATATATGATTGACTTTTTAGGTAAATCAACCATCGAATCATCAATGGATGTTATCAAAATGACCAAAAGCTTTAACAACCATGGGTTTCCATTTCCTGAACCATGCAGTCGATATTTTTTACCATCGGATGAGTGGCTGCCGGGCCATATCAGGCATTTGATTAGACTAGCCAAACCTGAACGATCATTTTCGGACTGTGAACTGATTAAAGTATTGAAAGTACTGAATCCTGTGGCACTACAAGATACCTATTTACGCTATCTACATGAGTATTTGCAGAATAAGCTGGTTAAAAACCAGGGCCCCCGGGTACTGGAAAATACCATCCGCTATATTAGACGGGGAAACGTCCCTCCCCCTGCCATTGAAGGAATTACCCGCTGGAATATATTGACATTACGAAAACTGGCTGATTTATGTGTAAAAAAGTTTGGCGGCATCACCGCAAAAACGGTTGTTCCCGATCCTTCTGCTGGCAAAAAAGAAGTTATACCAACCTTACCCGATAAGTTTGCCGACTGGTTTCTCAACAAACTTACTAACTGTCAATTTAATTTCAATAGATTCAATGGCAGCCTGAAGACTGCAAACCTGATTGTTAACATCAGTCCGATAGAAGGTATCACATTTGATCCCGTACCGCAGAAGGCAGACTGGATGTTGTACTATGTCTATCAGTACGGTTTTGACAAAAAAGAGATTTACCACCAGACCTCTTCAACAACACTCTATCAACTGTTGAAACGCATTACCTCACCAGAAAAGCACTCAGAATTATACGATAGATTACTGTATCTCAGCTCAACATGGAGTGCTCTTAAAACTCACCCTTATTTGAGAAAATTGAAACAACACAACATCAAGCTACCCGATGATTTAATAAATTACACAGTCAAGGGCCGGATGATTGAGATGCACGCAAGGGCGGAAAAACTGAAGAAATCTGGCTGGCTGGCAGCGGATATAGACCTGTCGTACCATAAAAAATCAAAACATAAAAAATCAAAACATAAAAAGGTTTTCTAACGCCCGGAGAAATCATAACAACCGCTGCCAATAACAGGTTAAATCATAATATGCTTGTATCCACTGCTACCCATCAAAACACACGGCTTATGAATTATCAAAAGCCCCCAAAAAACCGTCAAAATAAAAGGAAACAGCAACAGGATAATAACAATCCCCCGAAAAAGGCCAGGCTGGACACTACCCGAATAAATCATCAGGGGCGTGTTAAACAGACGAGAGATCAAAAGAAACTACCAGAATACCAGGTTACTATGGCAAAAAGTCAGCCTGCTCACCAAAACTCTCAAAAAAGTAAACTACGGATTGACACAAATCAGAGCACTGAAAGTCATTCAATTCCCACAATACTGAGTAAAGCACTGGAAGATATTCGTAAAATGGATATTGAGTATGCCATAAGCTCTGATAAATCCGCTCAAATGCCAGAGCATAAAAGGTTATCCATTCACGGCAATTTCACCTGTGTTGAAAAAATTTATAAGTATTTACTGGTACCAAAGATTCATCACTTGATACGAGAACTTGCTCATGTTACTGATTTGCAACAACAGCAGACCAAATACGCCATGCAAATAGCAGAATTAGTCAAAACCTACAAAGTAGCCCAATGTGATGAGTTGACCCATTTAATGGCTTCCTGCTGCCTGAAAAACCCGTCTATCAGCCTGTTCAAAATGGTTATCAGCTTTTTTTTTGTCAGAAACGGAGCAAAAAAAGGAATTGTCGAAGGAACCACCACTCATGTATGTTTGATGGTATGTCCACGTCTTTCTGGTGAAAGTGTGCAGACACAAAGCCAATGGTATGAAGCTAAACACCGAGCTACTCGTAGTGATCTGCATTGTGCAGACGGGAGCTATCATCAGCCATCCTATATGGCTGCTTCCGATATTTACATTGCTGATCCGTGTCAGCATGCATATTGGCCAGGAAACCAGTGGCAACAATTTATCAGCAATATTGCCGATCAATATCTATCACCAACGGGTAAAGATTTTAAGAAAATAAAGGTACAAATAACGCCCTATCATTCAGAAACTGCCGTTAAGGTTCTACCGGCCGTAGATATACAGGCAGTACCAGTTAACAGGGATACCCCAGACTATTCAGCCATACCGGCCTATTTTTATCTTGCAGAGTTCGTAAATAAACAACAGGCTACTGAGATCACCAGGAAAAAACTGATAAAAAATAAAGTAAAGATCCCTTCATTCAACACCGTAAAATCAGCCTACAGGAAAGCATGGTCAATACGTTTAATACGAGTCATGGCCTGGAAAATGAAACTTGATAGTAAAGTTCTGTACCGTCAGGATTTAGCCATCATTAATCCAGAATCAGAGGACTACTATCAATATATGATTGACTTGTTAGCTAAATCAACAGTCGAATCATCAAATCATGTTGCCAATATGACCGACGGCTTTAACATCCAGGGTTTTCCATTTCCTGAACCATGCAGTCGATATTTTTTACCATCAGAAAAGTGGCTGCCAGGCCATATCAGGCATTTGCTCAAAGTAGCCAAACCTGAACGACCATTGCCGGACTGGGAATGCATTAAAATATTGAGAGTGCTCAATCCTGTGGAATCACAAGATACCTATTTACGCTATCTACATGAGTATTTGCAAAATAGGCTGGTTAAAAACCAGGGGCCCCGAATACTGCAAAATGCCTTCATCACCATTAAAAAGGCTAACATCCCCCTCCCTGCCATTAATGGAATCACCCGCTGGAATATATTTACATTACGAAAACTGGCTGATTTATGTGTCGAAAAGTTTGGCGGCATCTCCGTAAAAATGGTGACTCCCTATACTTCCGTTGACAAAAAAGAAATTATACCAACCTCACCCAGGGATTTTGCCACCTGGTTTCTCCATAGACTTACCAGATATCAGTTTCATTTCAGTAATTTCGATGGCAGTCTAAAGCGTGCAAACCAGATTGTTAACATCAGTCCAATAGAAGGTATCACATTTAACCCCGTACCACAGAAGGCAGACTGGATGCTGTACTATATCTACCATTACGGCTTTGACAAAAAAGAGATTTACAATCAGGCATCGACAAGAACAATCTATCAAATGCTGAAACGCATTACCTCCCGGAAAAAGCATTCAGAATTATACGATAAATTATTGTATGTCTGCTCAACAGGTTTTGGTCTTCAATCGCTCACTGCTATCAGGAGACTGAAAGAACACAACTTTAAAATACCCGATGATTTAATGGATTACACAGTCAAAGAGCAGGTGACTGAGATGCATGCAAGAGCGAAAAAACTGAAGGGATCTGGCTGGCTGGCAGCGGATATAGACCTGTCGTACCATAAAAAAATAAAACATAAAAAAGTTTTCTAATGCCTTGAGAGATCACAACACCACTGCCATTAACAGGTTAAATCATAATATGCTGGTATCCACTGCTACCCATCACCACATACGGCTTATGGATGATCGAAAGCCCCAAAAAAACCGTCAGAATAAAAGAAAACAGCAACAGGATAACAACAATCCCTCGAAAAAGATCAGGCTGGACACCACCCGGATTAATCATCAGGGGCGTGTTAAACAGAAAAGCGTTCAAAAGAAACTACCGGAATATCAGGTTGCCATGGCAAAAGGCCAGCCTGTTTACCAAAACTCTCAGAAAAGTAAACTGCAGATTGATTCAAAGCAGAGCGCTGAAAGTCATTCAATCCCCACAATACTGAGTAAAGTACTGGATGATATTGGTAAAATGGATATTGAGTATGTCATAACTTCTGATAAATCCGCTCAAATGCCAGAGCATAAAAGATTACCCATTCACGGTAATTTCATCTGTCTTGAAAACATTTATAAGTATTTACTGGTACCGAAGATTCATCACTTGATACAAGAACTTTCCCCTATTAATGACTTGGCACAACAGCAGACCAAATACGCCATGCAAATAGCAGAGTTAGTCAAAACCTACAAAGTGGCCCAATGTGATGAGATGACCCATTTAATGGCTTCCTGCTGCCTGGAAAACCCGGCCATCAGCCTGTTCAAAATGGTTATCAGCTTTTTTTGTGTAAGAACCGGACCAAAGAAAGGTAATGATGGAACCACCACTCATGTATGTTTGATGGTATGCCCAAGTCTTTCAGGTGATAGTGTACAGACGCAAAGCCAATGGTATGAAGCTAAACACCAATATATGCATAGTGATCTGCATTGTGCTGACGGGAGCTATCATCAGCCATCTTATATGGCTGCTTCCGATATTTACATTGCTGATCCGTGTCAGCATGAATATTGGCCAGGAAGCCAGTGGCAGCAATTTATCAGCACTATTGCCGACCAATATCTATCACCAACAGGTAAAGATTATAAGAAGATAAAGGTAAAAATAACACCCTATCATTCGGAAACTGCCGTTAAGGCACTACCGGCCGCCGATATACAGGCAGTGCCAGTTAACAGGGATACCACAGACTATTCAGCCATACCTGCCTATTTTTATCTTGAAGAGTTCATAAGTAAACAACAGGATACTGAAATCACCAGGCAAAGACTGGTAAGAAATAATGTAAAGATCCCGTCATTTAACACCGTAAAATCAACACACAGAAAAGCATGGTCAACCAGTCTGGTACGGGTTCTGGCCTGGAAAATGAACCTTGATGTAAAAGTTCTGTACCTTGAAGATTTAGCCATCATTAATCCAAAATCAGAGGACTACTATCAATATTTGATTGACTTTTTAAGTAAATCAACAATCGAATCATCAAAACATGTTACCAATATGACCCGCCGCTTTATCAAGCATGTATTTCCATTTCCCGAACCATGCAAAAGATATTTTTTACCTTACAAAAAGTGGCTTCCTGCCCATATCAGGCATCTGCATAGAGTCGCCAAACCGGAACGACCATTTTCGGACTGGGAACTCATTAAAGTCATGCGAGTACTGAATCCTGCGGAATCACAAGATACCTATTTACGCTATCTGCATGAGTATTTGCAAAATAAGCTGGTTAAAAACCAGGGGCCCCGAGTACTGGAAAGTGCCTTGATTAGCATTAAAGAAGGGACTCCCCCCCTCCCCCTCCCTGCCATTAAAGGAATCACCCGCTGGAATATATTGACATTACGAAAACTGGCTGATTTATGTGTAGATAAGTTTGGCGGCACCTGGGCAAAGACGGTTACTCCCTATCCTGCCGTTGGCAAAAAAAATGTTATACCAGCCTTACCCAAGGAGTTTGCCGCCTGGTTTCTCAATAGACTTACCAGATATCAGTTTAATTTCAAAAATTTCGATAGCAGGCTAAAGAGTGCAAACCTGATTGTTAACATAAGTCCAATAGAAGGTATGACGTTTAACTCCGTACCACAGAAGGCAGACTGGATGTTGTACTATGTCTATCATTACGGCTTTAACAAAAAAGAGATTTACCATCAGGCTCCTACAAGTACAATCTATCAAATGCTGAAACGCATTACCTCACGGAAAAAGCATGTAGAATTATACGACAAATTATTGTATATCGGCTCAACAGGTTGTGCTCTTCGATCTTTCAGCTTTATCAATAGCCTGAAAAAACACAACATCAAACTACCCGATGATTTGATGGATTATACATTTAAAGGCCAAATGGTTGAGATGCATGCAAGAGCAGAAAAACTGAAGGAAACAGGCTGGCTGGCAGCCGATACAGACTTATCGCACCATAGAATATCAAGACATAAAAAATAAGAGCACGCCATAACCGATAAGGCAACAGCCTGATGGCCGGTGACACCAATAATTCGGTATATGTTGGTATTGAAAATTGCTCTCAAACATCCGTTAATCGCAACACCATAACAAGCAGTTGATATCTGAGGGTACACTTGAACGAATTACTATTGATTGGCCAGCTTTTGTTATTTTACGGCATGGTCATTTTAACTTACCGCCTGTTCGGCAAAATGGGGCTCCTCTGTTACACCGTGCTGGCCATCGTGGCCGCTAATATTGAAGTACTGGTGCAGATCAATGCCTTCGGTATGGAGATGACCCTGGGGAATATCATGTTTGCCTCCACCTTCCTGGTGACCGATATCCTCAGTGAGGTGGGTGGTAAAAAATGGTCTGACTACGCAGTCAATGTCGGCTTCTTTACCTCGGCACTGTTTATTGCCATTTCCCAGAGCTGGCTGTATTTCATGCCCAATTCCCTGGATTTTGCCATGCCGCATATTCAGGCCATCTTCAGCAACACGCCTCGCCTGATGATTACCGGCCTGCTGGTTTATGCCATTACACAACGCTTTGATGTGTGGCTTTACCACAAAATCTGGCACTGGACCGGGCTTACCGAGAATTATCTGTGGCTGCGCAACAATGTGTCCACCATGATTTCGCAGTTCCTGAATGCGGTTCTGTTTACTTTCGGAGCGTTTTACGGGACGTTCCCGGTGCCGGACCTGCTCAGTATCATCATCACCAGCTATGGTATCTTTGTGGTGACCAGCCTGTGTGATACTCCTGCCGTGTATCTGTGCAGAAAAATCAAGGTCAGGGAAATATGGGAGCGTACATGAAAGTCATTATTACCGGAGCCAGTGCAGGTATTGGCCTGGCGGTTTGTCAGCGTTTTCTGCAAGATGAACGCATCACCGTGGTGGGTATCGATGTTAATCCCGGCGAACTGGTTAACGACCGTTACCACCATTTTTTAGCCGATGTGGCGAACCCGGAATCGCTCCCAGCCATTAAGGGCGTAACACACCTGATCAACAACGCCGGGGTGCAAAACACCACACAGGACATCGCCATTAATTTAGGCGGGGTGATGAACTGTACCATGCTGTACGGCCTGCAACCGGCGATTCAATCCATTGTCAATGTTGCCTCTGCCAGTGCTCATTCCGGTGCTGAATTTCCAGAGTATGTAGCCTCAAAGGGCGGTGTTGTCGCCTACACTAAATGGACTGCGCTGCAGGTTGCTCAATACGGTGCCACCTGCAACAGTATTTCCCCGGGAGGCGTGCTTACCGAACTGAACAGACCGGTCATGGACGATCCTGAAAAATGGCAGGCCATCATGAATGAAACGCTACTGCCAAAATGGGCCAGTTCTGAAGAAATAGCACAGTGGGTTTACTTTATGGCGATCATCAATCGCAGTATGACCGCACAGGATGTTCTGGTGGATAACGGCGAGATGGCGAAGGCTAACTTTGTCTGGTGATTGACAACAGAGGCAGCTTCTGAATAAGGTATGAATTCACGGCAAAAAAGCTGCCTCCAATGCGCCAGAAGCCTGTTATCAGGTTAAGTGGCTTGGGGTAGGGCTCAAAAGTTATAAGTATTTCACTGCAAAGGAGTTGCAACCATGAGTTGGATTGCTTACATACAACCTTTGGGAATGCCATCCCGTGGACTGGACAACCCTTTTGCCGGACAGCTGGTTACAGGAAAACATCCAGGTTAAATCGTCGTTTTCTTCATCAATGTTCAAATAATCCAATGGAGAAGATCAATGACCATTAAAGAACTGAAAAAAGCCTTCAAAAAAAACCAGCTGCCTGTCCAGCTGCTGAGTCAGGAAGGGGATATCTATCTATGCCGGGTGGACGGTAAGCACCTGCTGAGAAATAACGATACATCCCCCGCTATTTTCCACAGCATCAGTGAGGCAAAAGAAACCCTTGGAGATCATATTGCTCCTCACTTGCAGCTGGTTTTTTCCGAAACCTACGATGAGATGTTCCATCCTGAAAACCAGACCAAATCATCAAAATGAGCCCGGGAGAGGTATTCCTCAGGCTCATTAGCCAATCATCGATTTGCCGTAGACCGTCCGCTCCATATCAACCACGTCAACAGTAATGGAGACATTATCCAGGGGAGTTCCCTCTACAGCATCCAGCAAAATACCGGACAGTTCCTGTTTCTGTTGCAAACTCCGTCCGGATAGAATTCGAGCCGTTATATGAATAAACTGCCCCCCCTGCTCCGTACCTGTACGATAATGATCGTAAGGCAGCGCCCGGACCTTAATGGTCGACACGTCAAACAGCCCGGAGCTGACAGCTCCCTGATGCACACTTTCCATCAGGGCCTCTGGACTGACAATTGCTTCCAGTGGCCGCGAGTATTCGATAATACAGTGTGGCACGTAAAACCTCCTTGCAAATGGCATAAGGCCGTGATCAGCCCAACTTCTGTTTAGATGCCCAGATTGCCAGTTTGTGCTTCATGGTCACCTGGGATACCTGATCCTCTGGCAGAGGCTGGATGAGGTTATCATGGACCAGCAGCCGGTATATATATTCGATTTTCTCACTGGCAGAATCGGTCGCCTCAAATTCCACAACCCCCCGCTTCTCACCATATTTCATGCCATATTCAATGGCCTTCTTTACCAGCTCTTTTTCATTCTTCAGCTTCTTCATTGGAGCCTCATTCAATCCAGTGGTGTATTAGGACATTAGCTTTTATAAACCATATATGGCAAATCAGGAGATTGACCAACAACACGATTTCGGCGCACGGCTTATACTGCAATTCCCAAACGCATCAGCCTGTCATGCGCTATTCCCAAAGGTTATTACCAAAAGCGCTATTCCCTAGCGGGTTCAAATAAGGTAAAAGTGCCTTATGAGAACCCCGAAACGAATCCAACCCCTGGTTGATGAAGGACTGGTGGATGAAGTACTCCGCCAGCTAATGAGTGGTAAAGAAGCCGATGTCTATGTGGTGCGCTGTGGCAATGATATCCGCTGCGCCAAGGTTTATAAGGAAGCGGCCAGGCGCAGCTTTAAAAAGGCCGTCCAATATCAGGAAGGTCGCAAAGAGCGCAACAGTCGCAGGCAGCGAGCCATCGAGAAAGGCTCCAGATATGGCCGGAAACAGCAGGAAGAGACCTGGCAGAGTGCCGAGGTTGACGCCCTGTTCCGCCTGGCCAGAGCGGGCGTAAGAGTCCCACAGCCTTATATCTGCCTGGATGGCGTACTGTTGATGGAACTGCTGACGGATGATGAAGGTCAGGTTGCCCCGCGCCTGGGTGAAGTGACCATGTCCGCCGAACAGGCCCGTGAAGACCACGCCACCATGATGCATTATGTCATGCTGATGCTCTGCGCTGGCCTGGTTCATGGCGACCTGTCGGAATTCAATGTTCTGGTGGATGACTACGGCCCGGTGATTATTGACCTGCCCCAGGCCGTGGATGCCTCGGCCAACAACCATGCCCGCTCGATGCTGGCCAGGGATATCAACAACATCACAGAATACTATGGACAATTTGCACCGGACCTGTTGAACAGCCAGTATGCCAAAGAGATGTGGGCACTCTACGAAGATGGCGAACTGACCCCGGAAACCGAACTGACCGGCCTGTTCACCGAAGCGGAGCAAGCCGCCGATGTGGACTCAGTGCTGGCCGAAATAAAAGCAGTTCTGGCTGAGGAGCAGAAACGGCAGGAACGTCTGAGAGAATCTGATAACCCTGATGCCTGACTGAGACGGAAGCCAGCCCTACCGGTCAGGTGGGGCCAGGAGGCTGTCCGATCAAAACAATGCTCAGGCTTGGGCGGTGCAGTACCAATCGATCAGTTACTTCATTTAACTGGCGGCATGTTGATGATGCTACTGAATATCTGATTAGCCCTTTGAAAACAGGTTTCAGGGAAACATCAACAATGATACAAATAATATCATTTTTAAAAATATAACACCCTGTAATTACAATAAAGGCAACATTATTTTTAATTGATTGTTATTTGACTTCTGTCAATCTTTCCAGTTGATTTAATAAATACAATCAGAATCAGAGCTTTTATCTCAGTAATGATTATTTTCCTTACAGGACTGTTTTGAAAGCCATGGTAGAGAATATATGCAGAAAATATTGATAACAGGAAACAATTGAACAACACCTTCTTATTGTTTTCGAAAAATTGTTACAGGTGGTATCGCCATCTGTAAAGCAGGCAGGCAAAATCCTTTGCAAGGATTAACGAACAACAATGCCCTGTGCTACTTACTTTTTTTCTTTGCCGTGGAAAATCGTTTGTTTATTGCTGTTATTTGTTTTTCATTTCTTTATTTAACAGTGGTGCAAGCTGTTTTACTTTGGCATTGATATTTGGAAAACAAATAGAGCATTCGGTTAGTGACAGAAATTATAAACTTGGCTTTAAGTGAGGCATCAATGGCAACTGGTACGAATCGTGGCTGGGTCGTAGTGACGGCTGGCCTGGCGATTAACTTAATGTTTGGCAGTCTGTACACGTGGAGTATCTTCTCCGAGAATTTTATCAACACTCAGGGCTGGACCGCTTCTCAGGCATCCACGCCCTACGCAGCGGCCATTGCCGCGTTTGCGCTGGTCATGCTGGTAGGTGGTAAGCTGCAGGATCGCCTGGGGCCGCGCGTTGTGATCACCATCGCAGGTCTGTGCACTGCGGCAGGTATGTTCCTGTGCAGTGCCATGCCCACCGAGACCGGCGTTATCCTGGGTTTTGGTGTTCTCAATGGTGCAGGAATCGGTCTGGGTTATTCCGCAACAGCTCCGGCAGCAGTGAAATGGTTCAAACCGGAGCAAAAAGGGTTAATTGTCGGTCTGGTTGTCACCGGCTTTGGTTTGGCACCACTGTATGCGGCACCGCTGGCCAAATACCTGATCGCAGAATATGGCCTGTTTGCCAGCTTTAATATACTGGCGGTGTTCTTCGGTAGTGTGATCGTTACTGGTGCCCAGTTCATGAGTGTTCCGGAAACCACAACAGGCATGGCGACTGCGGATAAAAAGGCCAAAGAGAGACCGGTTGTTGCTGATGGCCCACAAACCGGTGAGTACAACTGGAAGCAGATGATCAGGACGCCACAGTTTGCCATGTTGTGGCTGATGTTCTTGGCAGGTTCCATGACCGGTCTGATGATGATTGGTCATATTGGTAACATTGCCAAGCTGCAACTGACCGATACCTTTAACATTACCCTGCTGGTTCAGGCGTTCTCTGTCGCCAATGCTTTGGGCCGCCCGGGTGCTGGCTTAATATCTGACAGGATCGGTCGTGCCCGCACCATGAGCATTCTGTACACGTTGCAAGGTGCTGTGCTGTTGATGTTCAGTGGTTTTGATACCTTTAGCATGATCCTGATGGGTTCATTGGTTATCACCTTCGGCTATGGTGCAATGCTGGCAGTATTCCCGTCTGCAACGGCAGACTTCTTCGGTACCCGGAACCTGGGCTTTAACTACGCTATCCTGTTCAGCGCGTGGGGTGTTGCGGGCATGGCCGGTCCGAAACTGGCAGGCTATCTGCTGGACACCACGGGCGGTTATGAGAGCACCTTTATGATCTGTGCCGGAGTAAGTTTTGCAGCGGCTGCCATTGGTCTTATGGTCAAACCACCGAAAAAAGCAGCTGATTTTGTGGGAGTGCAAACTGCCCAGGCTGCTTGAGTATTTTAATAAAGCTCTTGATGGATTTTCTGATCAACAACACCTGAAATCCAGATAGAGCCGCTTGACCACGCTTCCTGATTAAAAGCCCGGCATGTTTCGGGCTTTGTTTTTGCCACTTGCCACCAGAACACGGCCAATAATAAGCAAACAATATCCGCAACTTTACGACCTGAAACCCGCATACAACAAACCAGTCCACAGCGTAATAGGCCTGCGGCTTTCACAGTCCTTGTTGCTCCAATGTAATAACGAGTTTTCAACAGTCTGGATGGCAATGGAGCCCCCTTCGCCAAATTTTCCGATGCAGAAACCGGAACCTATGTAGGTCATGGAATGAATCCACTCTTGCGTATAGGTATCTGACAGATTCAGATAGCTAAATGGCTTAACTGTTTTTATATCATTGACGACAGTTTCGTTATAACAGGTCATCACTTTTTTAATAGAGAACCTGTTGACTCCGCAGTGTAAAAAATGTTCAAACTGATGACAGGATGATCGCTGATCCTTACTGTCTTCGGAAGTCGTACAGTAGCTCTCCCCTTGTGAAATCCACTTGATAAATCGTTTCCCCCAGGCGACTGGAGGGTGATATTCATACTCCCTGTCATTCTGGTCTTTGGCAACAAAAGAAATGTCATCATCCTGGTCTTGAAAAAGCGACCTTATGTATTCATCAGCGCCCTCACCACAAATTGCTTTATAAGCCCTTCCTTCGATTTCAAAGCTGTGAATGATTGTTTTATTGGTAATAGCGGGATTAACTAATGACTGATCTCTCTGTGTAAACGATTCCTTTATATAAATCTTTACAGTCTTTGCATGGCCTGTTTTCTTACTGGCAAATAAGGTGTTACTGCTGTCCTTCTGACGACTGTTCGCTGTTTGTCTGGGGTGAAGCTCCGTGGTTGCGTTAGAGGGTATATTCATTATTCATGGCTTCGTGATAACTGGTAGTGGGTGCAGTCAGCATGCTACTGTCTCCTCTTGCTTATATCTCCCCCAAGAATCCCTTTGACATATTCTTGCCCGAAAAATTCCCGTGCCAGACATAAAGACTCAGTATTCACCTTGTCGATTGTAGACAGAAAGTGCCTTTTACGAGTTTTGCGACAACGGAGGAAAGATTCGGACTAATTCATAGCAGGCCATGGACGATAAAAGTAAAGCCGTAAACAACATCACAGGGACGAACCATGATCATCAGAACTGCTACCACCATAACTCTTATTGCCGGATTAGCCATCAGTGCCGCATCAGCCATCGCCAACGAGCGCAGAGTCACTGGAGGTGATAATGCCTACTACATTGCTGACCATTCAGGCCCGACCTTCAGTTCCACCGACTTTGTCTGGCCTGAAAGCAAGTTCAAAGGAGGTGACGGTTATGACGGACCCGAAGATAACAGCAGCGCCTTTGAAGTTTATGTAATCCATGAAGAGAAGAAAGGCGGTGATAATCAATAGTTGATCCAAAAAAGCCCTCAGAAGAGGGCTTTTTTTATACTACAGGGACAAGATGCCCATCTTCCAGGCGCAATGCCCGGTCCATCTGTCGGGCAAAAGCCATATCATGAGTCACAACAATAAAACTGGTGGTCAACTGTTCACTGAGGGATTTCATCAGCTCATGAATCTTGCTGGCGGTGTTGGGATCCAGGTTGCCCGTTGGCTCATCCATCAGAACCAGGTCCGGACTACCGACCAGTGCGCGGGCAATAGCCACCCTCTGCCGTTCACCACCGGAAAGTTCCGCCGGCTTATGGCTGGCCCGTTTCGACAGCCCCACCATGCCCAGCATTTCTTCAGCTCTCATGGTTGCCTGCCCCACGGATACCTCTTTTCGCAGCAGTAAGGGCATGGCGACATTTTCCAGGGCAGTAAATTCTGGCAGCAAATGATGGAACTGGTAAACAAACCCCAGGTGACGGTTCCGCAATTCACCCTGTTTTTGTTCAGACACCTTCATCAGCTGATGGCCACAGAGTATTACCTCACCGCTGGAAGGGTGATCCAACCCGGCCAACAGCTGAAGCAGCGTTGTTTTTCCTGAACCGGAAGTACCGACAATCGCTACTCGTTCAGCGGGTGATACCAACAGGTCTATGCCTCTGAGCACCTCGAGTTTTTCAGGCCCTTCAGCAAATACTTTGGTTAGCCTGCGGCACTCCAGAACTGCACGGTTTTCGGAATTATTCATAGCGAAGCGCCTCCGCAGGCTGGGTTCTGGAGGCTCGCCATGCCGGATACAGGGTTGCCAGGAAACTCATCAACAAACCAGAGACACTGATCACCGCAACATCCTGCCACATTAACTCCGATGGCAGGTAGCTGATAAAGTAAACGTCAGGGCTCAGAAAGTGAATGCCCAATAATTTTTCCAGGGCACCCACAATTTCGGAAACATTCAGCGCACCGGCAATGCCCAGGGCAACCCCCAGCAGCGTTCCGATAACACCAATCAGGGATCCCTGAACCATAAAAATCCCCATAATCATTTTCGGGGTCGCACCAAATGTGCGGAGGATGGCGATATCCCCCTGCTTATCGGTCACCACCATGACCAGCGTGGAGACAATATTAAAGGCGGCAACGGCAACAATCAGGGTGAGAAGCAGGCCGACCATGGTCTTTTCCATCTGAATCGCCTGAAACAGACGGCCATGGCTACGGGTCCAGTCCTGAACGTAGTAGCGACCGGGTAAGGTAATCGCTACATCCCAGGCCAGTTTCGGTGCGGCAAACAGATCATCCATTTTCAGTCGTATACCTGTTACCCCTTCAGGCACCCGCAGAAAACGGGCCAGATCTTCACGATGGGCGTAGGCCAGGTTGCCATCCACATCGGCACCTACCGAGAAAGTACCAACGACAGTGAATCGTTTCAGGCGAGGCAAAACACCCGCCAGGTTGACACTGGCTTCAGGCAGAACCATGGTCACTTTGTCGCCAACGGACAACCCCAGATAATTGGCCAGAATATCACCCAGCAGAATACCAAACTCTCCGGGCTGCAGGTCTTCCAATGCGCCCTGCTTCATGTGATCGGCAATAATAGAGACCCTTCTTTCGTAGCCGGGATCAATACCGTAAACCAGCGTTCCCCGCACCAGATCACCATTGGCCAACATACCCTGGGCATCGACAAACGGCGCAGCCGCTTCGATGCCTTCTTTGTCCGGAATGGTATTGACCAGCGCCTGCCAGTCTTCAATACCACCACCGGCTGCCGTGATGGTGGCATGGGGAACCATACCCAGCACTCGCTGCTTTAGCTCCCGATCAAAGCCATTCATCACTGACAGCACAATAATCAGTACCGAAACACCCAGCGTCAGCCCCACCATGGATGTTCCGGAGATGAAGGAGATAAAATGATTCCGTCGCTTTGCGCGGGTGTAGCGCAAACCGATAAAAAAAGGTAATGGTCTAAACATTTATTCTGCCAGTATTCCTTGCGCCATCGGCGTGTCAGGGGCGGATTGGCCACTTGTTTCAAAAGCCAGTAAGCTGGCATTATGCCATAAAGCGGTATAATTCCCGTCGAATTTTCCTGCGCTTTGCGACTGTTTCCTCCACCCCTGTTCGACAAGAAATATTAGCTTTTCGGTCTTACATGAGCAACGACGGTAAATAGCTTCCTGGGCAGATGCGGATTGGCCCGCCGTGCAGATTCTATACGATCTATGTGACCTTCACGCACGGCCAGCTGATAAATTTCCAGCCCAAAAGCGTCAGCAATTCTCCGGGTACTCTTGCCGTTTACCGTGTTATGAAGAAAATCGTCCATAAATGCTGATGAGTCATGTTGGCCCGTGTATTTCAGGATCAAGGTATCAGATTGCTTGTTGTTTATATCACATCGATGAATGGTTTCCGGCAGTTGAAGTGGCCATCCATTGTCTCTGAAACAGTTCTCATACTGCAAGGCAACGACATTGGACATGAAAAAAAAATGCCCGGGCACTATATCCGACTTGAAATTGAGTTTAAAAAACCAGGCTTCTGGCGTAAAGGTATTGATAAATCTGCACGGGCCGTATTTATCCAATTTATCTTTGGATGTAAATGTATAATAACATTCCTGTCCATCTGAATATTTGCTTGGAAAGGTCTCTGTCATTTCAGCTAAATGTTCATTTTCTTTTTTGTAAGTGATTTTCAGCTCATTCAGGAGCTGCTGAATTCTTGCATGTTCACGGTTTGCTACGGATTGTGGGTCTGGTTTCGGTTCTTTTGCTTCGACTATATCTTGTAGTTCTAACTTCTGACAGGCTGTTTGCAGAGTAATTTTTCGATCACTGAGTAATACCGGTGCCATTTCGTCTAATACATTATCGAGATTGCCCTTAAGTATTTCTTGCTGACCCGGATAATCTGGCAGCTGAACCACTTTGTTATCATGGGTTAAACCCAGTTCACACAGCGTGAGATCCATGGCGGGACCTGTGTGTGACAGGTAATCTTGAAATATTTTTTTCAATTCAGCCAGTGAGTTGATGCTGTCCATCTCAAATCCATATTACGTATTCTGTTGTTCAGTTAATGGGTATTGTTGTGTATGTTATCGCTTATGCTGGTTTTATCATTAACGGTATCAGGGCGGATAGATGCTTAATCTACCCTAAGAACCAGAGCTATTGTTGCTGAGAAAATAATTAGAACGCACTTTCAATGAACCACTGGCAGGAGTAATCTCTTTGCGTGATGCCTGATTAACGCTTCAGCCTTCTTTTCGAGTCAAGCAGGACGCAATTATTATGAAAACACTTGTTGGTACTCTTTCCGTGACTATAGCAATTATTTATTCGTCGTCTATTATCCAGGTCACTGCCAATGAGCTTGCTCCCGACCAGACTCCGTACTCCGAAGGTATCACTGTGACTCCCGTGGGCAGTCAGTCTCAGCAGTTGCGTCAATCTCTGGCTTTACCGAAACATGGTCAAACCATGGATGAAGTCAGGGAGGTGCTGGGCAGCGCCAGCCAGACAGAAACCATTGGTGAACCCGCCATCACCCGCTGGTATTATCCAGACCAAAAATTGACGGTGTACTTTGAAGGTAAACGGGTATTGAGGTCAGTGGTTGATAACACGCACTGAGTTATAAAAGCTGTTTTCTGAATTGCCCTGGCGGCATACCAAAATAACGCTGAAAAGCTTCATAAAAGCGGCTGAGAGAACTGAAACCACAGGCATAGCCAATATCGGCAATGGGCCGCTTGCTGTCCATCAGCAGCAGTTGAGCTTTCTGCAGGCGTTGGAACTGCAGATATTGCTTGATAGAGACCCCCATCACACTGGTAAACAGGTTGGTCGTATAATTCTTGTGCAGCCCAAGATGAGCCGCCACATCGGCGGTTGAAATAGGCCGATGCAGGTTTTCCCCGATAAAGTGAATCATGGTAGAAACATGGTGTGCACCTTTCAAACGACCACTGCCCGGATGACCGGCAGCCGGTGCCTGCTCAAGATGGTCTTCGGAGACACTTTCCGGGTGATCCCACCCCTGAAAACTGATGCGCTTTAACAGCAGTGACAGCTCACCCAGAATAATCTCCTTTAATTCCGGGTGACCGCTGCGAAAATCCTCATGCCAGCGACTCAATCTCATGACCAGGTAGTCATGGTCCGGCTTTGCCAGGGCAATAGCGCCGGTCATCACCTCCTGCCGGAGCTGTCCCATCAGTGGCCACTGAAGAAATTCCGGTAACGGGATATAGAGATTATAAAGGGTGCCTTTCCCCGGATTTTTTTCCACCAGGCCCACCAGTCGATGGGGCATGTTGGCCCAGAAGATGGCCAGCCGGTTTTCAGGAATGCGCTGCTCCCTGCCATTGACAATATAAGTGGCCGAGCAACCCAGCAGATAGTTCAGCTCAACATGGCCATGAACATGGCCACTGTCCATAATATAAGGGGCCCGGTTTTCGATATAAAAGATGTCCCCCTGAATATCGGAAATCGAGCCAGGCATGGGGACCACACCTTCGGTTCTGCGACCGGTTCCACGACATTGCCTGACCGACAATAGCTGCTGACTGCTCACAAATATTGACCCTTATCAAAAAGCCCCACAATGATACCCATTGCCGTGGCACAAATCTTTGTTTTCGGGAAAAACAAGAAAAAAACCGTAAAAGAAATATCCTGCTGCCTGTTCTTAAAATGACCACAATCGATTATTTAACGGGCAGACAAGCTGCCTGAACGAGGTAGACAATGAGTATCCTGATCACCGGCGGGGCTGGCTACATTGGCAGCCACACCTGTCTGGAATTACTGAATGCCGGTTATGACGTGGTCGTCGTAGATAACCTGTGCAACAGCCATGAGACCGCGCTACACCGGGTGGAAAGCCTGACGGGTAAGCAGCCCGCTTTTTATCCTGTGGATATACGCGATAAAGAGGCCCTGCGCACCGTATTCACCAGACACACCATTGAAGCGGTGATTCATTTTGCCGGGTTAAAAGCCGTTGGTGAGTCTACCCGGATACCGTTGGCTTATTTTGATAACAACGTCAACGGAACGGTAAAACTTCTGGAAGTCATGGGTGAGTTTGACGTACGACACCTGGTGTTCAGCTCTTCTGCCACCGTGTATGGCGACCCCCATGAAGTGCCGATCAGGGAAGACTTCCCGGTTGGCCAGGTTACCAACCCCTATGGACGCAGCAAGTTCATGGTGGAGGAGATCCTCCGTGATACGGCGGCTTCCGATGATCGATGGAATTTCAGTATTCTACGCTACTTCAACCCGGTGGGTGCCCACGAATCCGGTCTTATCGGTGAAGACCCCAGTGGTATACCCAACAACCTGATGCCGTATATTGCCCAGGTAGCCGTTGGCAAGCTGGAGCAGCTCAACATCTTTGGTAACGACTACGCGACCCACGATGGTACCGGTGTGCGTGACTATATCCATGTGGTTGATCTGGCCCTTGGCCATCTGGCAGCATTGCGTACCCATTGGACCGATCAGGGTGTCCACACCTATAACCTGGGTACCGGCAAAGGCAGCAGTGTTCTGGATATGCTGCACGCCTTTGAAAAAGCCTGTGGCAAACAACTGCCTCACCAAATCCAGCCACGCCGTCCCGGGGATATCGCCCAGTGTTACGCCGACCCGGCCTATGCAGAACAAAAGCTGGGCTGGAAAGCCACCCGCACCGTTGACGATATGACCATCGATACCTGGCGCTGGCAGTCAGAAAACCCGAACGGATTTAACCAATGACACCATTTAATCCTGTTGATCACCCACACCGTCGATTCAACCCGCTGATTGGCGACTGGGTACTGGTATCTCCCCATCGTGCCAAACGCCCATGGCAGGGGCAGGTGGAAAAAACAGCGCCGGACTTTCGCCCCGTGCATGATCCTGAGTGCTTTCTCTGCCCGGGAAATGACCGTATTACCGGTGACCACAACCCGGACTACACCGATCCCTACATTTTCCCCAATGATTTCCCGGCACTGCTGACGGATACCCCGGATGCAACCAGCGAGTCAGACCTTTTCCAGAGCAGCTCCGCCAGGGGAGAAGCACGGGTGATCTGTTTTTCACCGGATCACAGTAAAACCCTGCCACAGTTGACCGAACAGGAAATCCGCAAGGTGGTTGATACCTGGGCAGAACAGGTTATCGAACTGGGACAGAGTTACCCCTGGGTACAGCTGTTTGAAAATAAAGGGGCCGTGATGGGCTGTTCCAATCCCCACCCCCATGGGCAGATCTGGGCCAGCAGCTTTCTGCCCAACGAAGCGCGCAAAGAAGACGACAACCAACGTCAATGGCTGCAGGAAAAAGGCACCAATATGCTGGTTGAATACGCCCTGCGGGAATCTGAGTCCGGTGAACGTACCGTCGTTGAAAATGATCACTGGATTGCCGTGGTCCCTTACTGGGCGGCCTGGCCGTTTGAAACGCTCCTGCTGCCCAAGCGACAGGTGCTGCGCATGCCGGATCTGACCGAAGTGGAACGTGATGCCCTGGCCGACATCCTGAAAAAACTGACGACAAAGTACGACAATCTGTTCCAGACGTCATTCCCCTACTCTATGGGCTGGCATGGTGCGCCCTGTCATCCGGGTGAGGCAGGTACTGATGATAGTCACTGGCAACTGCACGCTCATTTCTATCCACCACTGCTGAGATCAGCAACCGTTCGCAAGTTTATGGTGGGTTTTGAAATGCTGGCAGAAACCCAGCGTGACCTGACCGCGGAACAGGCTGCCGCCCGTCTGCGCGAACTGTCCGATGTGCATTATCTGGAAAACTGCGCTGAACCAGCAAA
Organism: Endozoicomonas sp. ALB115; assembly: GCF_049310245.1. Lineage (NCBI taxonomy): Bacteria > Pseudomonadati > Pseudomonadota > Gammaproteobacteria > Oceanospirillales > Endozoicomonadaceae > Endozoicomonas > Endozoicomonas sp. ALB115. The sequence goes on from NZ_JBLYZG010000004.1 coordinate 51,327, forward strand.
AAGCCTTTAAGATTGCTCCGAGTTATGGAAAGTAAGATGAACCAGAAACAAACACTGACTGAACTTTTCGAGATAACCTTCGGTCATCAGCCAACCCACTATTTCCAGGCACCTGGCCGGGTCAATCTGATTGGTGAGCACACCGACTACAACGATGGTTACGTATTGCCCTGTGCCATTGACTATCAGGCAGTGATTGCGGCTTCTCCCAGAGATGACCAGAAAGTCATGGCCACGGCGCACAGTTACGACGGGCAGGTAACCGAGTTTGAACTGTCCCTGCCGGTTCCGCACAGTGAAGAAGCCTTCTGGAGCAACTACGTCCGTGGTGTCGCCACCGTACTGCTGGAAAAGGAAATGAGCCTCAAGGGTGTCAATATTGCCATTATTGGCAATGTTCCCCAGGGTGCCGGCCTCAGTTCATCCGCTTGTCTGGAAGTGGTTACCGGACTGACCCTGACCCGAATGGCCGGACTGGATGTCAGCCTGAAAGAGCTGGCATTGATTGGCCAGCAGGCAGAGAACGAGTTTGTTGGCTGCAAGTGCGGCATTATGGACCAGATGATTTCCGCCTGCGGCAAGGAAGACCATGCCATGCTGCTGGACTGTCGATCCCTGGATACCCGACTGGTGCCCATCCCTGAAAATGCGGCGGTGGTGATTATCAACTCCAATGTCAAACGTGGCCTGGTAGACAGCGAATACAACACCCGTCGTGCACAGTGCGAAGCAGCAGCACAGCACTTTGGCGTCAAAGCTCTGCGGGATATCACCCTGGACCAGCTGGAAGCCAGCCAGGGCGAACTGGATGAACTGACCTACCGGCGGGCCCGCCATGTGGTGACTGAAAATGATCGCACCCTGGCCGCTGCCGAAGCACTGGGCAGGGGTGACCTGGAAGCCATGGGCAGATTAATGGCTGAATCCCATCTCTCCATGCGGGACGACTTTGAGATTACCGTACCGCCCATCGACGGTATTGTTGATATTGTCAAAGCGGTGATTGGCAGTGAAGGCGGTGTCAGAATGACCGGTGGCGGCTTTGGCGGTTGCGTCGTTGCACTGATTCCAGCGGAAAAAGTGGATGCGGTCACACAGGCGGTTACTGAACACTATCCGACCTGCTCCAATGGCCTTGTGGCTGATATCTACGTTTGCCGTGCCTCCCAGGGGGCTGGTGAAGCGTAAGTAGCTAATCAATGGGATCCCTCAAGGGGTCCCTGTCCTGAAGTTATTGACTTCAGAAACCCGATTCCCGGGTAACTTTTTTCTCTTTTCGCGGTCTAATCTTTTAACCAACTACTTGGAAGGCACTGACCGCGATACCCTGCATGCTCTGTTTACAGCGAATACTACTGACCGGCTGCATTATTCTGACAGCAATTATCAGCTTTTCTGAATGTTCTATAGCTGAGCAGCCCCCTGCCCAGTCAGAAACTGCTTACAGCGTCCCCCCTTACCTGCAAAGGCTGCTGCCTCACCAATTGATCAACTATCTGGCTCACTCCCTCGCTGAAAAAAAATGGCCATGGCTTAAAAATCAGTTAATCAGCGAATTCACCGCCAGAAATAACATCGATTTGAGTGAAGCGCTCCATGAGCATCCTGATAACTATCGGAACTTTAACGACTTTTTCACACGCGCCCTGAAAAAAGGGGCACGCCCGCTCCCGGACGACCCGGATCTGATCATCAGCCCGGTAGATGGCACTATCAGCCAGATGGGAGCTGTTGACAACGGCCGGATTTTTCAGGCAAAGCAACATGATTACAGCCTTTCAGCGTTATTTGCCGGAGACAATCAGCTGGCCAGCCGATTCAAGCATGGCCTGTTTATGACTATCTACCTCTCCCCGGGGGACTATCATCGTGTTCACATGCCCACCAGCGGAACCCTGAGACAAATGATTTGGGCTGGCTTGAACACCACCAGCCAGACAACAAAATAAAAATGGGGACTGCCATCGGCAGCGTTCCGGATTGAAACAATTTTTTCACAGAGGTATTCATTCCATACACATAAAAATACCTCTGAATCGCTTCAGAGGTATCCTCAGCCAGATGATTAGTGTCACGCTTCGTCGCTGCTATCTCCGTTGAGTGGCATTGTTAACGACTCCATGGTGTCCATATCCCTCGAACTACTCATACTATGGTCAATACTTTCCGAACGAGATTCAGAGTCAAAATTCTCATTTAATAGTTCCTGAATGTCAGGGGAAGGATCACGCAAGTAGTTATCCTCCGAGGATGAAAAGCCGTCCCCATAACGCCCAATCGGTGTCAGGCCGCCTATCAAGCTGGAGCCATCCTGCAGGTGGGTCGGCCTTGATTGAACCATTGTTCCATCAGCTGTTGATTGACTCTGTAATTGCAATGAAGTGTACGCTGAATCCACACCAGTCTGGTCCAGGCGACTCTGGCTGATACTGCTGGCTGCACCCTCAACCCCCAGGTCGGCAGCGAGCCCTCTTTGGATCTCATACTGGGACAGGTCATCAAAGCCAGGCGTACTCATCACCAATGAAGAAGGGCCTGACTCAATAGACCTCTCTTCTCTTTTAATGGTGACACTTGTCTTGCTGGTACTTTCCAGCAGCTCTGTTCTTGATTCCAGAGAAGCAAGTCTATTTTCGTTCTGCCCCTGCTCCGTTCTTATCGTCGAGAACTCTTTACCCAGCCCTTTCAATTCACTCTTTATATCATTCACCATTGGTCCAAGGTTCGGGATATTAATAATTGATTCTATTTTGCTGATAAATTCCTGTATTTTTCCCTCACAATTTTGTAAACGAACACTGAAGTCATCCATACGCTTACCAGTCATTTGTACACCACCTTTCAGTTCAAGAATGCTTTTTTTAATACTGTTGATTCCCTCCAGTTGTTCTCGTAGCTCCCGGATCTCAACTTCTGCTTTATTCATTAAAGACATATGACCATTGATGGTTGCCACCCCCTTCTTACACTCCAGTTCAGATTCAGCCAGTTTTTGCTGCAGCTGATCGATCTGTTCACGCAGCGTATCTATCTGTGTCTGGGATACCCTTTGCTGTTCCTGAAGTATCGCAATTTTTTGTTCTTTTACGGCAACATCGTGGCGTAGTCTTTGAATTTCTTCCTTATTACCTTCAGCTTTAGCGGTAGCCAATTCGGCACCAAGGCCACGTACCTGAGTGTTCAGATCACGAATTTCTTTCTCACGCGCCGAAATTGATGACAAATGAGTCTGAATTGACTCCTGTTGACTCTGGATCGTTTTTTGAAAATTTTCAATATCTGTTTTATGAGACTTCTGCTCCTTCATCAGAGCCTGATCCGTTTTACCCTTTTCAAGTAAAGTTGCATCGTACAGGGCCCGGTTATCCCTGGCCTGCTTATGAGCTGTTTCCAATTCACCCGTTAGTTTCTGATTTTTCTGCTGCAACTCTGTATTAAGGGTTTTTGTAGTATTAAACTCCGTTCCCATGCGATGCATAGTGCCAAGTTCTGACACCTGTTGTTCGATTCGTTGCTCTAAACCTTTAATATTTCTTTCGCTTGCTTTCAGTTCTTGCTCCAGGTGAGCGACCCGTCCCTTACTTTGACCCACCTCCTCCCGTAAAGAGTCAACTTCTTTTCCCATTCGTGCACGTTCAGTCTGGAGGTTTTCTATTGACTCCAGTTTCTCCTTTAGCGTGGTCTGCAGTTGCCTGGCGCATTCCGATACGTGATTTTTATCCGCCTGAACCCTGGTCAGCTGTTGCTCCAGGGAAAGTGCCTCTTTCTTTATTTCCGAAAGTTCATTTTGTGTATCACTTAATAAATTCTCCGAGCGGGTCAGTTGGTCATTGGCAACCTCCAGACTGGTTTTCGTGTTATGTAGTTCATTTTGCAACCGGGTCTCATTTTTCCGATATGAGTCCAACTCTTCTTTTAACTGGTTCTTCTCCAGGTTTGTTGCAGACAGCGCCTGCCCATCCCGCTCAATCTCTTTGTTCAAAAAAGCCACGCGACGATCCATGTTCTCAATGGTCGCTGACAGCCCTGACTTTTCAGTCACCAGCTCTGACATTGCGGATTTCAGCTGAAGATTCTTCTCAGCCTCTGCATACATCTTGCCTTCAGCATTGCTTGCATGGTCTAACGCGCGATTGAGCTGACCTTCCAGAGATTGTTTATCCGCATGCGCAGATTGCAACTCAGTGTTTAGTCGGGCTACCTCTTGCTCTGCCTCGCTCCATTTCAATTGAGCCTGCTCTGATTGCTCTCTCTCCCCTTTGAGCTCATGGTTGACACTATTAAGAGTGTCACTCATCTGCCCCTGTAACTCAGTTAATGATTCATTCTTCGCCAGTAGCATCTCGATTGTTTGACCGGCCATTTGGTGAGAGTCCAGGAGTCGCTCCGTACAATCAGTCATGCGCTGGCTCGAATTCTCCCATCTTGAGGATCTTCGCTCCGTCGCTAATAATTCAGTATATCTGTCAGGAGTAATATCAGCTCTTTTTGCCAGTTGATGACTTCGTTGTTCACTGGCTTTTAGTTTTTCCCTGGTGTCACGAAGTGCCATGCGAAGTTCATTTTTCTGCTTCCTCAGCTCATTGTTGTGATCCTTCAACCTGAACATAGCCTCAGGGTTAACATGATCAACAACACGACCATCAAAAGGGGGAGAGCCATCAAATGATGGAGCTCGCCCTTCCTGATGCCCTGACAAATGAGGCATGTCAGCCTTGTGATCAGATACTCTATTCCCCCCCCAGGAAACCTGCCCCTGCCCCTGCCCCGTTTCGGGAGCAGACGGCGGCACACCAGTATATAAGCTGGGCGCGGGGGGAGTTGTCATGATATTGCTATAAGACATTTTATTACCTTGCATTTTTTGTTGGGCCAAAATAACAATGCTTGGAGAAGATAAAGCTGGAGAAAGTTGCATGAATTCATATTTTTTTTAAAATCAAAAGACAGTGTTTTAATTTCAATATCCGATAACTCATTAAGTAGCTGGCCATATGGAATCGAATATTTCTGGCTACTTGGGCTGGTACTATGCGAGGCACAACGGAGGGAGCATAGCCGTAGCTATGTGACCGGAGTTGTAACGAAGCAGAGTGCCGGCACAAGGAGTCAGAAATATTCGATTTCATATGGTTAGCTACTTATCTGAAAACCAGGGAGAGAAAACTCGACAATCGGGTTGTTCGGGGTTTTAGACCCATTTATCGCAACCGCACGACTGCATGGATGCAGGAGCAGGCACACCGTTTCAATGAGTTTGAGGTGTAATCTCAGCGCAGGATGCACGAACGAAGGGTGATTGGCACAGTCTTGGGTATGGTGTTTACACCCTTCGACTCCGCTTGGGATGAACAAAGTTTGGGCGTCATTGATAGAGAACCCATCAATGACATTGAAACCATGTATCAGGGGAACGCAGGAGCAGTTGCCGCGCAGGACAGTATTAAGTAAGGCAGGCTTCTCGGAGGCTGACTATGCAAGGAATAAACCGGATAGCATAGCCGTAACTAAACTTCCGGATTATCGGGTAAAGTTGAAGTATCCGCTTCCGGCCTGGAAGACACTGGCAGACTGTCCGTGTTAGCACAGGAATCGGCCCGATCAGGCGTTTTTGCCCATATCTTCCGACTAAGCCAACCGGTGCTCTGCCGTATAGAATCGGCAATAGCCGTACTCTTTTTCCATGTCCATGAGGCCATGGGCTTCGCTCCGTAATCAAAAGCCAGATACAAGGATTTGTAGAGCTGGCTATAGGGCCACTTCACTAAACCAATCATGACACTATCCAGCCGAACTGTTGCTTGCGATAATGCCGTCCTTTGGGTTGCTACTGGCGTTATGGCTTTTGTTCAACATTTTCGGATTCTACTACCTCATTTGCAGCTACTGACCCAGGCGTTTCAGTCCGAGGTAATTCAGCGGTACTTTGATCGTCTTGCTTTTGTTGTTGCTGCAGCTCCTTATTAAGTTCAATGAATTTTTCCTGTTGTTCCTGCAGCGCCTCAAATTGATTGACTGCTTGCAATAAACGCTCATTCTCGTAATGCAATTCCTGATTTTGTGTCAGCAGTTTGAGCTTTGCTTCATCAATAGATTTTAATTTAGCGTCCAGCTCCCCGATTGTCATAGCGTCAGCTTCAAGCCTGTCTTTTAATGCTCCTTTTAAACCTGTTAAATCCGCACTATCCGAACGTTCTCCACTAATCAACATTTCCAGAGAATTTAAATCTTCATCTTGCTTTGCTTTTTCTTCTGACAGTTGTTTATTTTCTTCCACCAAACGAGCTACATCACCTTCGTTACTTTTAAGTTTTTCCCTGAGGTCACGCAACTCATTAGAAAGGTCCAGAACACTGCTTTCTGCAACATGAAGCTTATCGGTTATATTTTCCAGCTCAGATTGAGTACCGACATTGACGTTTACCACTTCCTGCTCCGAGTTACCGTGGACAGGCATACCCAGCGACTCTTCGTCCTCAGAAACTGCCTGTTTTATCAGTAATTCAAACCCCGCTCCTGCCAGGGTACCTTCAACCATGTGGTAATCAGCATCCGAGGAACCAATCTCTGTCTGGGCAGACATATCGACCCGCACTCGGGGTTCACTTACTGTGACTTCAGATGTCTGCACTCCAGGTGAATCCTTTGGAATATCCAGTGTCGCCTGAAGTTGCTTAATATGATTCTCAAGCTGTGATCGGGCATGAATTTCGGCCTTTGCTTCCGCTTCTTTTTCTTTAAGCAGATTACTGTATTGCTCCTTCAAACTCGTTAATTGATCACAAGATTGACTGTATTGTTGTTCAAGCTGAGATACCTGGGCTCTAAGCGATGTTTCCACAAACTGCAGACTCTCATTATTAGCACATTGATCTTTCATCATCTGATCCAATTCGCTGCATTCCGCCTTCAGCTTTTGAACCTGCTCTTCGTTTTCAGCCTCGATATCCTTAATAGCTTCTTCATAACCACCCGCTAATTTATCCATATCAGATTGATGCGTCGCCGAAAGCTCCTTCAATTCAAGCTTATGCTGATTATCTGACTTCATCGTTTCAAAGAGATGCCGACCTGATAATTTGCATATCTCTGCCTCGTAAAGACCCTCTAAATCAGACATTCGCTGCTGGTCTGCTGCTAATTTGCTCTCAAGATTATGAATTACATCAGCCTGTTCCTGTCTGGTCCGCATATCACCTTCCAGATCATGATCATGTTGCTGCCGGGCTGCTTCAAGCTCTTTGGAAAGCTCTGCAATGCGTACCGATTTTTCAGCCAGTTGTTTCTCCAATGCAACTCTTATATCCTGATAACGATTACGGTTATCTGCATTATTGCTCTCAAGACCATCTGCACGATTGGCTAAAAGTTCAAGCAGATGATTGAGCTCATGATTTCTCATCTGCTCCCGTTTTAATTTAAGCTCCAACTGCTTTGCCTGATCATTAACCTGATCGTTCAGGCTCTTTAACTCACCAGAGTGGGTCTTCCAGGCTGCCAGCTGGTCAGAAACCTGTGCATGTCTGGAATCAGATTCTTGTTTGTGATGCTTAAGCTTCCCGACTTCCTGAACCTGCTTTTCCACCATTGGCAGGAGCTTTTGCACCGGCTCTTCAACCCTGGCAATCTTGCGGAACAGGAGTTTCATGCCTCTGCCTGCATCATAGGCCAGAGAGGCAGGGATAAGTATCGGGCTAAGCACAATAGTGGCAAGGTATCCAAACGGGCCAAGCTTGCCAACAAGCCATTTTCCCCATTTGATCAAACCGGGCTTGTTAAAGCCCAGGTCATCAACCGCAGCTTTGGTTGTTTGATGTATTGCATTGGCTCCATCGTTCACACCCTTGATGGCGGATGAATAAGCCGTATCCGGCCCAGCATTGGCCGCCAGGGTTTTCACCGGATTATCAGTTACAGGTCCCATGATCATTCCCTCTCTATGTTTTTATTTAAAATCGATTAATTTGAACTCTTGTTTTAGAGTGGAAAGTTATTAATTAGTTTCCCAGCCAAATAAATATTTTATAAATAAAAAAATAATTTTTGATATCATTAAAGAATAACGAGATATTTATTCCCGATGCACTATTAATGTGATTGTCCAAACCAGTGCTCCCACAAGTGAGGGCAGCGGATTATGGTTTCTGAGTTTTCAGCAGCAAAAAGAACTTCCTATGCCTCTCTTTGACCACTCTACAAAAGTTAATTCAATACCAGTATTCTGGCCTTTGTGTCTGTTCCTTTCCTGGTGTCACTGTCATTGACCCATTTCCTGGGCGATGCATTAAACCAGTATTCCTTCAGTGACATTGCCTTGGTCACCTTTTTGATTACCACGACGCCGGTATCACTCGGGGTGGTCTTCCGCCATTTTAAAACGTCGATTGCAGTAAAGATTGAAACCGGGCTCGAACGTTTGGCTTACGCACTGTGGACCATCATCGTGCTTGGTGCAGTGGCGTCCGCCGCCGAAAATGTTATGACTAACTTTTCCCAAGTGGTTATGGGACTTCTTTTCTTACCCATTGTGATGACGTGTTTTGGTTTAATACTGGTACGATTGTCTAGTCTCACCCGTACCGAGTCCAAAACCCTTGCCATTGAAGCCAGCATTCAGAATTCCCCCATGGCTCTGACCCTGACGGTATTGATCAGTGGCGTGAGCACAGGCTTGCCAGACCTGGCCCTGCCAGCAGCGGTGTATTCGCTGACGATGTATGCGGTTGCGTTCCCGTCCGTGATTTTGTTACGTCGATGGGGCGATGGGGCCAAACAGACTCCGGGCTTTAACCCGACAGCTGATTCACCCAGTCAGGCGGGGTGATACCGGGACACTTGGACAATGGCGATGGGACAGGGAGATTGTTCTCAACCTCTGACTCTGAAGCTGACTATGGGTTGGCAATAGTACATGAGATCAAGTTAGAATAGCCTCTTAATCGTTTTTTTTATAACTCATCCCGACAGCTAACCGTCCAGGAAAACCCTTTGCGAAACTCATCCCGTCATTGCATGCAACAGAAAACAGGTGTGCCAGAGTCATTGAAGAGGTTGAAAATTAACAAGGAATCAAGGATCAAACGTGTGAATCATTCTCCTGCGTTTATTGTTCGTTCAGTTGTCGTAATGGTACTGACACTCTTTCCCGCTTTGACGTTTGGCACTGAACCCGTCTCTTACGATGATCCACTGGAGAGCTGGAACCGCCGGGTGTTCAAACTGAATGACACCCTGGATCACTATGCCTTGAAGCCAGTGGCAAAGACCTACCACTTTGTCACCCCCGGGCCGGTGCAAACCTTAGTCAGCAACTTTTTCAGCAACCTCGGGGAACTGAGAAATATCGCCAGCGCCGGCGTCCAGCTCAAAGGGCAGGATGCACTGGTGTCATCGGGCCGCTTCATCATCAATTCAACGGCGGGTATTCTTGGCCTGATTGATGTAGCAACGCCCATGGGGCTTGATAAGCGCTACAGCGATTTCGGGCTGGCTTTTGCCAACTGGGGGGTGCCTTCCGGACCTTATCTTGTGCTTCCGTTACTTGGCCCGAGTACGTTCCGTTCCGGTGTTGGCCGAATTCCTGATGCATTCACCAATCCGGTAGCCTATCATGACTCTGAGCGGGATCGCTGGATTCTCGACGGCATTGACCTTATCAATCGTCGCGCTCAATTCCTGGATGCTGAAGAGCTGATTCTTGGAGACCGTTACACGTTTATCCGGGACACTTATTTACAAAGACGTGAATATTTGATCACCGGCCAGCTGCCTGAAGATGACTTCTAACTATAAACCGTCAATGACAATCACATCAGTCATTGGCTCAGATGACTTTAAGCAAACACATTAATTTGCCAATACTCCCGCTTGCAGCCAAGGCAGCTTGGGAGTATTTTTCCCTTAACTTTACATTTTAATGTGGTTTTTTTATCCGAATGTATCGGGTTCACGTGGGTCCTTATCTTCACTTTACTTTGCGGGTGTATCCATGACCGGCAGTACCATTCTGGTCATCGATGATGACACTATAGTACGTGAAAGCATTGTCGCCTACCTGCAAGGCATTGGCTTCAAAACCCATGAAGCCGGAAATGGACAACAGGGCCTGCATATTTTTCGTGACTGCCATCCGGACCTGATTCTGTGTGATCTTCGCATGCCGATCATGGATGGACTCACCATGCTGAGCCAGGTGCGCAGTGAAGCCAGTGACATACCCTTTATTGTTGTCTCCGGCGCTGGCGTTATGACCGATGTGGTAGAAGCCCTGCACCTTGGCGCCAGCGATTTCCTGGTGAAGCCGATCGTGGATCTTGAGGTATTAGAGTACGCCATCCACCGGGCTCTTGAAAAAGCCCAGTTACTGATGGAAAACAAGCGCTACCGGGCCAGCCTCGAAGAAGCCATCAACTCTTTGAAGAGCAGCCTGACCCTGCTGCAGGAGGACCAGAAAGCCGGCCGTCAGGTGCAGATGAATATGCTGCCCAGACACCCGCTGGAATACAGGAATTTCAAAGTTGACCACAACATCATCCCATCCCTCTATTTAAGCGGGGATTTTGTCGACTATTTCACGCTCAGTGACCACAGTTTTGCCTTCTATCTGGCCGATGTCTCCGGGCATGGCGCGTCATCTGCTTTTGTTACCGTGCTTCTCAAGCACATGTCCATCAGCCTGCTTCAGGACTATCACAACAACGGCGGTAAAATCAGGGTCAAACCTTCACATGTGTTGAGCTACATCAACCAGAGCCTGCTGAAAACCGGACTGGGAAAACATGTCACGGTGTTTGGTGGCATAGTCAATACCCGTGACCAGACGCTTACCTACTCGTTTGGCGGACATTTTCCATTACCCGTGATCGCTGAAGAAGGCAAACAGGTCCGTTTTCTTGAAGGCAAAGGCTTACCGGTAGGATTGTTTGAGGATGCTGTTTATGAGGATGTCATTATAGACTTGCCCCGGCAATTCAGCTTAACTATTCTATCAGATGGTATTCTTGAGGTTTTGCCCCAGAAAAGCCTCAAAGAAAAGGAAGATCATTTATTATCGGTTATCGGAGAAGGTGCCGACACCATAGCAACATTGACCGAAAGACTGGGACTCAATGATATTCAGGAAGCTCCTGATGACATTGCAATGTTAATACTGGCTCGATACTGATTATGACACCCGGAAAAATTCAGTTTGCCGAAAGCGAAGGTACCTACGTACTGAAGCTGATCGGAGAAGTTCGACTCACCCTCTGCTCCAGTCTGGAGAATCTGCTTCAGGCCATGTTCGAAGAGCCGCGATTTCGTTCTGTGATTGTTGACCTTTCAGAGGCGGAAACCATCGATAGCACGTCACTGGGGCTATTGGCGAAATTATCCATTATGGCCAGAAAGCAGATAGACCAGCGGCCAGTGCTGATATCTCCCCGCCCTGATATCACCAGAATCCTTATGAGCATGGGTTTTGAGCGAATCTTTATCATTGTTGAAGATGTCGCCGGTCAGACCTGCGAATACCAGGACATTGAATGCGAGGAGTGCAGTGAGGAATCCATTCATGCCCGGGTACTGGAAGCCCACAGGACACTGATGAGCCTGAATGAAAACAACCAGAAGGCCTTCAGTGACCTGGTTAAACAACTGGAGCGTTGCAGGCAGCCAGAGGTGACTGCCTGACGTTGGTTTGCACATTGCCTCCCGGGAGCCTGTCGGACTTAAGCGTCCGTAGCGAGGGTAGCGAGAAATTGAGGATAAAAATTTCTGCTTCTGAGGAGAATAGCGGGGCTATTTGACGAAGAAGCAGGAATTTTTAGACCAATTTACCGCAACCGCAGTAGGACAGTCTTAAGTCCGACAGGCTCCCATGTATTACACGCTTTCCACAAGCCTGACAGCATCAAGCAGCACTTCAATCCCGGCACCGGCTTTATGGGCATTTTCACTGATATGCCGGCGAAAACGACGGCCGCCGGGTACACCGTGATAAAGCCCCAGCATATGGCGGGTAATATGGCTAAGCCATGTTCCCCTGGCAAGCTCTGACTCAATATAGGGCAGCATCTTCTCGATCACTTCAGCGCGACTCTTCACGGGCTGCTGACAACCATAGAGCCGACCATCCACCTCCGATAGCAGATACGGATTCTGGTAGGCTTCACGACCGAGCATCACTCCATCCACATACTGCAGGTGATGATCGATCTCCTCAAAGGTCTTGATCCCGCCATTGATAGAAATATTCAGCCCGGGAAACTGAGTTTTAAGCGCATACACCCAATCTGGCTTTAACGGCGGAATATCCCGATTCTCCTTCGGAGAAAGCCCTTCCAGAACGGCAATACGGGCATGAACAATAAAGGTATCGCACCCCGCCTGTGCTACGGTACCGACAAAGTCCAGCAACTCTTCCCAGGACTCGCGACCATTAATACCAATGCGATGCTTTACCGTTACCGGAATGGATACACGCTCTTTCATGGCTCTGACAGCATTGGCTACGGTTTCCGGCTCTGCCATCAGACAGGCACCGATACGGCCATTTTGCACCCGGTCACTGGGACAACCCACGTTCAGGTTCACTTCCTGATAACCCCGCTCTTCCGCCAGCCCGGCACAAAAGGCAAGGTCGCTGGCATCGTGTCCACCGAGCTGAATGGCCAATGGGTATTCAAATGCATCATGCTGTAAAAAGCGGTCTTTATCGCCGAACACCAGGGCACCGGTGGTGACCATCTCGGTGTACAGCAGTGCCCGCTCAGACAGGACGCGGTGGAAGTAGCGACAGTGTCGGTCCGTCCAGTCCATCATTGGTGCCACGGAAAATCGCCGACCCGGTGAAACCACCGTTGTCTCTTTATTAGCTATAGGTTGATTCATTAACCACTAAGGTCCACTGACATAATCTGAAAAACCCCGAAATCGACTGCCATTTGCTACGTATTTGCTACGCATTTACTACCCAATAAAAGTAGTGAAACACGACCTCAGAACCCTGAAAAAAATAGCGGTCAAGTATGACAACCTCAACAAGAAAAACAAAGTCGGGAAATGTGCGGTATGCCGTTAAGACTCAAAAAAACCATTAGAGGTGACAAGTGCTCCTGGCCCACCATTTCAATGAGTTTGGGGTGTATTCTCCGTTCACCCTGAGCGGAGTCGAAGGGTGATTGGCACAGTCCTCAGGGTATGGAGTTTGCGCCCTTCGACTCCGCTCAGGACGAACGGAGTTTGGGCTTCATTGATAAAGAGAACCCGTCAAATACATTGAAACCGTGAACTAGACACACCCTGAGTATTTTTCTTAGCAAAAAACAGTGGGAAGGCTATTCTTGCTTAAAACCAAAAGGCTACGGAGGGCAAAGGGTAATTGCCTGTTCTCCTGTGCTGGTGAAAATAACTTCAATGCAAATTCCCATACAATTTCCACGGGCCAGCCTTTTTGAACCAGCAAATAAAGTTGAAAATGGCAGCATAAAGACGGTAAAAAGGACAACCACTGGAATTTCTATCCTGAAACAGCCTGAATCCAAATAGCTATGTCCGCACCAGCACTAGAAATACTCAATTCCGTCTTTGGATACGATGCATTTCGCTCACACCAGAGCGCCATTATTGACAACATACTGGCTCGTAACGACACGCTGGCCATCATGCCCACCGGTGGTGGAAAGTCTATCTGTTACCAGATCCCGGCGCTGATCTTTCCGGGCCTGACCCTGGTGATCTCGCCGCTGATCTCCCTGATGGAAGATCAGGTTCATCAACTGACGTCTCTGGGCATCCCTGCCGCCCTGTTAAACAGCACCCTGAGCAGTGCGGATTATCATAACACCCTGGGCCAGGTACAGAATGGCAATATCAAGCTGCTGTATATGGCACCGGAAACCCTGATGCTGGAACGTACGCAACAGTTGCTCAGCACCCTAAACATCGACTGCCTAACCATTGATGAAGCCCACTGCATCTCCGAATGGGGCCATGATTTCCGCCCGGAATACCGGCAACTGGCGGAGGTGCGCCGACACTTTCCAAATGCCGTCTGTGTAGCACTGACAGCCACCGCCACACCAAGGGTACAGCAGGATATAAAAACCAGCCTGCAGATGTCCGATAGCAATGAGTTTATCGCCAGCTTTAACCGGACCAACCTGTTTCTGGAGGTGATTGAGAAAAAGAAGCCTGTTGACCAGACCCTGAAACTGATTGAGAAATACCAGAACCAGTCCGGCATTATCTACTGCAATTCCAGGAAACAGGTGGATGAACTGACGCAGATTCTGGCTGATAACGGTTGTTCCGTAGCGCCCTATCATGCCGGACTTGCCAGTGAAGTACGCAAAGCCAACCAGTCCGCTTTTATCCGGGATGATATTCAGATCATGGTGGCCACCGTGGCGTTTGGCATGGGCATCAATAAATCCAACGTTCGTTTTGTCCTCCACTTTGATATGCCCCAGAATATTGAAAGCTACTATCAGCAGATCGGTCGTGCCGGGCGGGACGGACTGCCTGCCAACTGCCACTTCCTGTTCAGCTATGGCGATATTCAGAAGGTCAAGTTCTTTATCAACCAGAAACCCGATTCGGAACAGCGCATCGCCAACCAGCACCTGAACGCCCTGATCGGCTATGCCGAATCCGAGGAGTGCCGCAGAGCACCGCTGCTGCACTATTTTGGTGAAGCCTATAGCCAGGAAAACTGTCAGCTCTGCGACAACTGCCTATCCGAAAAACAACCCTTTACCGATGTGACCGTACCCGCCCAGAAACTGCTCTCCTGCATCTATCGCACAGGCCAGCTCTTTGGTGTGTCCTATGTGATTGATGTGCTGCGAGGTTCAAAATCCAAAAGAATCCGGGAGCGCCAACATGACCAGATTCCCACCTACGGCATCGGTACTGAATTGACCAGACCCCAGTGGCAGCAGCTGGCCCGTAAATTGATACAGGAAAACCTGGTACTTCAGGATGCGGAATACGGCAGCTTAAAACTGACCGACAATGCCCGTGCCGTGCTCAAAGGGGCTCAGCAAATCCAGCTCAGGCTCACCCAAAGAGCAGAACCCGCCAGTAAAGCAGCAACAGAAAAACAGGGCAGCCCGGATTATAACCACGAGCTGTTTGATATTCTCAGGGCCTGTCGCAAGGTGCTGGCAGATCAGGAGAACGTACCGCCCTACATTATTTTTTCCGACAAAACCCTGATTGAGATGTCGGCCAGATTTCCACAATCCAGAGACAGCCTGTTACAGGTCAGTGGTGTTGGCCAGGTAAAACTGGATCACTATGGGGATGCGTTTCTCCATGAAATCCTGTCATTCTGCGAAAAACATCAGATAGAAGAGATTGCACAACCTTCTGCCAGTAACAGCCGCCCCCGTTATCGAACAACAAGCCGGGGCAGACATGTTGAGGTTGGGGAGTCGTTCAGCCAGCATAACTGTCTCAACCGCCTTCAGGAGGAGTTTAATCTGAAGCTGTCTACCCTGCTCAGCCATCTCTATAAATACCAGACGGAAGTCGCTCATCTACCGGTTTCGGATGCTTTTCTCCAACAGTCCCGGTTATTGCCTGCACAACAGGCTCGTGTTCTGGAAGCCATAAACACCCATGGTACTGATCGTTTACGCCCATTGTTTGATGCCATGCAGGAACAGGTTTCTTATGATGAGTTGCATCTGTTAAGGCTGCACTATCTGGTTCAACATCCGGAATCACTCACGGACAAAACCGGCGACAACAGATAATAATCAAAAAGGATTCGGCTTGTCGCAGGGTATGAACTCACCGAAGAAATATCCGTTCAAATGGCATACAGATAAAATATTGACCAAATTCACACAAACTATAGACACAAGCTGATTAATATAAGTCCAGCGATTGCAGGGATATTAGTACCAATCGCTTCCAAACCGATCACATTTATAAAGTTAGTAAAAGGATGATTAACATGATCAGGCAATTGATTCGCGATTTCCTTAAAGAAGAAGATGGGCTGGCTGCTGTTGAGTATGCGGTTTTGGCTGGGGCAGTTATTGCGGGAGTTTCAGCACTTTTCTCCGCTACAGGAGTAGACTTTGCTGCAATTGGAAAGACTCTGAAAGGAAAGATTGACACAGCATTTTCCCCTATGCCCTGGCCATTGCCACCGGCGTTATTCTGCAATTTTCCACCATGGATATTGCCCTTGAGCATCTGCCCGACGGTGCCCTGACCAGGCTTACAGAAATAAACGGTAAGATGGCCCTGAATGCACTGTTGCCGTGGGATATTATTATGTCCGCACGGTTAACCGATGCCGGTACTGGTGGTTTGCTGGCCACCCGGGTATAGCCGGGCATGCGGGCGGTGAGCGTTCGGGTAAACGATGTCAGTGGTGTTGCCGGTTTTGTACTGCCCGGCGACCGGGTGGATGTGCTGTCTATCCAGACTGCCCGCAGCGGTGGCACCAATAATACGGACAACTCCGAAATTCTTCTTTCAGATGTGGTAGTGCTGGCAGTAGACCAGCAGGCAATCAACGACAGTGGTCGCCCTCAGGTGGTGCGCTCGGTGACCCTGGAAGTCTCACCACGGGACAGCGAATCCCTGGTGCTGGCCAGCAGCCGTGGCAGCCTGCAACTTTCTTTGCGCAATCCGGAAGAATCTTTGTATCCGGAGGTAGAAGATAACCGGCTGCAGATTATCCGGGGCACCTCCCGGGAGCTGACCCGACTGAAAGGCCAGTCTGTCAGCCCGGGTGCTTCCGGGCAACCGGCCTCTCTGGCTTCCAGCAACTGATCAGGGGTAGTGTTTACGATGTTATGTTCACCGAATCGAATTATTCTCAAGAAGCTGGCCAGAGGGTTTTTCAGAAAGTGCATCAAAGGCTGCGCTCTCGGCAGTCTCTCACTGTGTCTGTTATCAACCGTTACTAAAAACCTACGATAATCAGGATTATCTGGGTTTATCTACATCGTCAACGCCACCGCTTACCGGAGTAAGTCTTACGCAGCTCTTCTGTAGGGATTAACGTCGGGCTGTAACATGTCCCGACGGGGTCACCTAGACGAGGTCGCCTAGGAGGCTGACCGAGAATAGCGCCCGTAGCGAGGATGGCAGAAACAAGGTAGTAGCAACCGTTGAATAAGGCAATAAAAAAGCAGATTAACCAAGATAATCATAGATTACTCGACACTGTTATTAGCCCCACTGATACCCGAGCGTACTTTTGCGGCCAGCGCCATTGATATTTCACGGGGCAGTCATCATCAGCATCAGGTGGCTATTAATCAGTCACGGCTGATCAATCTTGCGGGCAAGCCGGGCCGGATTTCGGTGGGGAATCCCGATATTGCCGACCTGCTGGTACTGGACAGTGGTCAGGTATACGTGGTTGCCAAAGCCCTGGGACAAACCAATATTCACGCCTGGGACAACAAGGACCAACTGCTGGCCAATCTCAATATTGAAGTGACCCACGACCTGAATCTGCTGAAGCGTAAACTGTATCGCCTGCTGCCCGGAGAAACCATTGAAGTGCGCAGCAGTGGCCGGGATATTGTGCTTTCCGGTGAAGTATCCGACGCCATCGTTCAGGATTCCGCTATTCGTCTGGCTCAGAGTTTTGCTGCCGGAACTGACGACGATGCCAGTGTCATCAGTTTGATGAGCATTGGCGGTGCCCGCCAGGTGATGCTGGAAGTTCAGTCGGCAACCGATAACCCGCAGAAACGAATAGCCCATGCCGGTGCGGAAGGCGAGTACGGTCATGACCTGGGAGGTGATTACTAATGATCCACAGTAAACGTTCCATACTTCTTCTCACCCTGGTATCAGTGGCATTAACCGGTTGCGTGATGAAAGAACGGCATCACTTTACCGATGAGACCTATAACGCAGCGAAAGCCAACGCTCTGGACACCATGCGGGCAATGGGCGGCAATACGGAATCTTTGAATATCGATATCTCTGACCCGGAGGGAGTAAGCACCGATTTGAGCGGGCGTTTTGCCGTCAGTATTTCAGAAACAGTTTCCCCGATTTTGCTGGGTCTGGCGGGTGTTGGAGATACCACATTAACAGCGACGGCTGTCGCCGGTCCGGCACCGGAACATGCCTACAGCGTTGCGCCAATTATGGCCTGTACCAATAATTTGGGTGATCCCGGGCCAGCAGATACTAACGACCCGAAAATTTACCATTTTCTGGAGTCATTCCTGGATGATACCAACCTGAACAATGTTATTGGTTTCCGGATGTTTATTGATACAACCGGGTTTGATGAACAATTACTCAACACCCCACTACTATACGAGATTACGTCGGTCATGCTTGGCAGTGGTGAAAATGTCCTCATGTATGAGGATACTCCCACTCGTGTGGTCGATGAGTTTGGTTATGGTTCCTTTACATTGCGCCCGGGAACCCTCCTAAATACCCGGCTGGGCATCAACACCTTTGGAAATGATGCGTTCAGCGCCGATATCAACTCAAAATTTGCTACCAGGAATAAAGAAGCCTGTACTGGCTCGGCCTGCTCAGTATTGAATCGTTATTCTGCCCGGTACAGACCCAGAGGAAACAGTGAAGGGCAAGTATATGAATTCCGGAGAAGGTGGCCCTCTCAAGTAGAGCAGGCTTCGAACTATCCCTAAATTTATTCCGACTATCTGAATGACCTGAACAATGGCACAGGCTCTTGTGGTGCCAGCCGATGTGAGACCAACCGCCGTGTCTTGAAAATGCCCGTTGCTCCAACCTGCGGTGTAAATGACCTTTCCAGAAAGCAGTTTGCCTGTTTTTTTATGTTGGAGCCCGCCAGAGTCTTTCTGGATGATGTGGATGAAGAATCCGGGCTGTTTAATATTGATCTGGCCTATCTGGATGTGGATGGCAGCGTCATTGCCTCCCCAGCTAACTGTGCTGCCTATGATTCCATCCGTTTTGTCAGGGCTCAACTCGCGCAGGGGAGTGGCGGCTATTCATTTGAATTTGTCACTCCGGTCAATCTGATGGGGTTCCCCAAAACCATGGCCATGCCCCCTTTCCAGGTTATTCTGCCCAGGGAGAGCCTGGGTTGGACAAACAGTGGTACGCCGTGCAGTAGCTGATAAGAACAATACCCATAATAAAGTCAGAAGGCAGATGTCAGTGAGTTTATCTATGAAAAATACCAAACCAGCCAGCCGTGAACCCCTCTATCCTGAACAAAAGCAGGAACAACTGGAAGTACTGTTGACGGGTGATTCAGAGCAGTCCCTGGATTGGTTGAATGCCATTCTGGCACCAGTAGTGGAGATTAATAGCCAACGCCTGTTACTGCAGAGTGAAGACACATTCACACAGCTACTCCAGCAACAACAACCGGTTGACGTGATCATTCACCGACTGGGCCAGCAACCGGAGCAACAACTCAATGCCCTGTCATCGCTGCTTCCGGTAATAAACAACACCGCCGGAAAAACGACGCTGATCGTTATCGGCCCTGCCGATCAACCATTGCTGATGAGAGCCGCCATGCGGGCCGGAGCCAGTGATTATCTGCCAGAGCCATTCAGCAACCAGGAACTGCTTTCTCTTCTGGAAACCCTTTTTAAACATCGGCAGGCCAACTCAAGCATCAGGCATGCAAGGGTAACTGCCGCGCTTTCTGCCTCCGGTGGTGCCGGTGCCACCTTTCTGGCCTGTAACCTGGCCCATATCAAGGCAACCAGTCACCAGAAAAACCTGTTGCTGGACCTCAATTTCAGAATGGGCTCGGTGCTGCAGTTTATGGATCTGTACAGCGATTATGGCCTTGAAGATGTGCTGACTGAACTGCCTTCCCTGGATCAAACGGCACTGGCCGGTTATCTGGCCAGACACGAGAGTGGGCTTGAGGTGCTGGCCATGAAGCAGCCAGACCTGATGGCGTATTCTGACCCGGATACCGACCAGCTGGCCAGGCTGCTGAAACTGCTGAAACAGGGACGGGACGATGTGGTGATTGACCTGCCTATGTTTCCCACCAATATCAGTACCTTTATCCAGGATCAGGCCGACGATATCTGCCTGGTTATTCAGCAGGATATGCTTTCCCTTCGCAATGCCCTGCACTGGCTGGACTTGTCGGAAAGTGAACTTGGGCTCTCCCGGAATCAATTCACTATCGTCGCCAGTGATCAAAGAGACCAGCGAAGAAGATAGCCTTCAGGCCCGTCGCCTCAGGGAGTTGCAGAATCACTGGCAACAACGGGTGCATGAAGAGTTACTGGAACGTCTTGATCTGCCCCGCCTGAGCAAGCTCCCCCATGACCAGGCCCGTCGACAGATAGAGGAAACAGGACAACAGGTGGATGCCCGATTGCCCGATGGTTCAAGGGTAAACGCGATTATTCCGCCATTGGCACTGGATGGCCCGTCCCTCTCCATCCGCCGTGCCACCGTTGACCGGATGAGCCTTCTGCACCTGGCGGAACTGGGTGCCATGGCACCACAAATGGCCCGAACCCTGGAGGCCATGGTCAGGATGCGCTTGAATATCCTGGTCTCCGGTGGCACCGGCACCGGGAAAACCACACTGCTTAATGCCCTCTCTGGCTGCATTCCTGAAGATGACCGCATCATCACCATAGAAGACTCTGCCGAACTGCAACTGCAGCAACCCCATGTGGTCCGCCTGGAAACCCGTCCTGCCAATCTGGAAGGCAAAGGGGAAATTAATCAGCGGGAGCTGGTCAAAAACAGTTTGCGGATGCGACCGGATCGTATTGTGGTCGGCGAGGTTCGGGGAGCCGAGGCCCTGGATATGCTCACGGCCATGAACACCGGGCACGATGGCTCCCTGACGACGATTCATGCCAATACGCCCAGGGATGCACTGCAACGCCTGGATAATATGGTACAGATGACGGGCCTGGCATTTTCCCAACAATCCCTCCGGCAGCAGATCGCTTCTGCCATTGACCTGGTTGTGCAGCTGGAACGCATGGAAGACGGTAAACGTCGTATTGTGAGTATTCAGGAAGTGAACGGAATGGAGCAGGATATCATTACCATGACCGAGATTTTCCGCTTCCAGCGCCGCGGCCATGACGAGTCCGGTCAGGTTACCGGTGTTTACAAGGCCACCGGTCTGGTGCCTGAACTCTATCACCGTCTGGCACTGTACGGTATTGAACTGTCCAGGGATGTCTTTGATACCGAATGGCAGTATGGCCCATCAGGTGAGCTGGGAGTTGCTCCATGAATCCACAACTGATATTTGCC
Organism: Endozoicomonas sp. ALB115; assembly: GCF_049310245.1. Lineage (NCBI taxonomy): Bacteria > Pseudomonadati > Pseudomonadota > Gammaproteobacteria > Oceanospirillales > Endozoicomonadaceae > Endozoicomonas > Endozoicomonas sp. ALB115. The sequence continues at coordinate 72,549 of NZ_JBLYZG010000004.1, forward strand.
CTGCTGGTATTTATTGCTGTGTTTGCCTTGCTCAGTCCACTGACTGTTCCCCTGGTTGGTGAAAAACGTGAAGTCCGCCGTCGTTTAAAGAGCCGGATGCACCGCCTTGAACTGGCAGACCATACACCAACGCTGCAGCGTATTCTGCGGGAAAAATACCTCAGAAATCTGCAACCCTGGGAACGTCGACTGGAAGAGCTTCCCCTGATGGAGCGTCTGAGCCTGTATATCGAGCAATCTGGCCGGGAAATGCTGCACACAGACTGGTCGCTACCGGGTTGCTGGCGGGGATCACGGCCGGTTTTAGTCTCTGGTTTTTTACGGGTTCCCCAGCGTTCTCTCTGATGGCCTTTGTGGTGGGCACTGCATTGCCATTTGTCCAGGTCATCATGGATCGGAAAAAACGCCTGGATCGTATTGAGGAACAACTTCCGGATGCCATAGAAACCATGGTCAATGCCCTGCGGGCCGGACACCCCTTTATTGAAACCGTTCGTATTGTGTCGGAAGAACAGGCCAACCCACTGGCAGGCGAGTTCGCCCTGACCTTTGCCGATATCAACTACGGCAATGATATGCGTCGAGCGTTGCTTGCCATGTTGCAGCGGGTACCTTCCGTGGCCATGATGATGCTGGTGGTGTCAATACTGGTGCAGCGGGATACCGGTGGCAATATAACTGAGGTGCTGGGCAGGATTAATCAGCAGATGCGGGAACGCTTTCGTTTTCAGCGCCGGGTCAGAACCCTCAGTGCTGAAGGACGGATAGGTGCCTGGGTCCTGAGTCTGATGCCATTTGGCATGTTTGGTTTGCTGTATATCATTAATCCCGGTTACCTGACGCCTCTGCTGGCAACGGAAAGTGGTAATCAACTGTTGATGACTGCTCTGGCCATGATCGTTATGGGCGTTCTCTGGATTCGACAGCTACTGAAAGTTCGTATGTAGCGAAATATGTGGGAGTGGTTATGGAAAACCTGTTAACCGAATTACAGACTGCCCTTGGGGATATGCAGGCAGGCCGACTGGTGCTTTTAACACTGATCTCCCTGTCCGTCGCGACACTGTTGATGGGCGTGTACACCTTTGCAACCGGTATGACCGATCCGGTTCGCCGTCGTTTGAAACAAATCTCCGATATCGAAAGCCGAACCGCACCGGTCGGGGTGGATATGTTTCAGGCTCTGCGTCCGATACAGGCCTACATTCTGCCAAAAGATAACTGGGAGCGCAGTCGGGTACAGGCCCGTCTGGTTCAGGCTGGCTGGCGTGCAGACAGTGCCTTGTGGGTATTCTACGGGTTAAAAGTGATACTGGCCGCCGGTTTGCCCATTGTCGTATTGTCGGTGTGCGCCCTGGTGGTAGAGAAAATGTCTTTCCAGCTCTGGCTGTTTGCCTTTTCGGGCAGTGCCTGGCTGGGCATGATGCTACCCAACCGGATACTCACTGGCTTGATTCAACGGCGGCAGCAGCGGATACGCCTGGCCATTCCGGATGCGTTGGAACTACTGGTGGTTTCCCTGGAAGCAGGGCTTGGTCTGCGCAGTGCTATACAACGTCTGTCTGATGATCTCTACATCAGCCATCCGGAACTGGCCAATGAGCTGGAACTGGTCAATGCGGCCATGCGTGCGGGTGTTCCGTCCGATAAGGCGCTGCAAGATATGGGCATGCGCATCCGGTTGAAAGAGGTGGATGGCCTGATCAGCACACTGAGTGACAGTATCCGCTATGGATCCAGTATTGCCGATACTCTCAGAACATTTTCGGAAGATTTCCGGGACCGGCGGATTAAGTCTGCGGAAGAGCTGGCAGCCAAAATTGGCACCAAAATGATCTTTCCCCTGATTCTGTTTCTGCTGCCCGCCTTTTTCCTGGTGGCGGTTGGGCCGACAATCATGCAGCTGATCGAATCATTCAGCCAGTTTTAACCGACACCCTACCAATAGAAGATATGCATCGGGAAGTTACCATGCCGTTATCCATACCCGCTTTACTGCAACGCTGCTTACCAACCGAAAAATACGGTTACCCATTACTGATATCTACTCTGTTATTGGCTGGCTGTCAGGGACTGCCGCAAAAGACATCGACGGACTCCGTTGCTGCAACAGCTCAGACGCCAGAACTTTATCAGGGTACATTGACAGCAGAGATGCTGGGTATTGAACAGAGCCTGACCATGGAGCAGGCTCTAATGAAGGGGGATATTGCCTGGTCCGGGGGAGAAACAGATCGGGCAGCGGCCTACTATGTCAGAACCATTGAGCTGGCAAACAATGCAATAAAGGCTGAATTACAGGATGCACTCAACCCCGGAATGGAGAATGCGGAAATAAAAGAGACAGATAACGCCAGGGATCAGGGTTATCTGGCCTGCCTGAAACTGGCAGGACTTTACCAGCAGACCGGACAGCAAGCACTGGCAGAGCGTATTTACCAACAGATAGTGAACGATCATCCCTATCCTGTTGCGGCATTGGAAGCTCTGGGGCTTATCAGGCTGCAAGGCAGGCAAAATGAGCAGGCAGAGACACTGCTCAACAGGGCGGTGTCACTTTGGCGACAGCAGTCTGAAAATATTGGTGAGCATTCTGAACGTAATGCGATGACTGGCTATCAGCCAATACGATCACTCAATGGTCTTTGCGTTCTTGCTGATCTGAGCAAAGATTACCAGCAGGCAGAACGCTTTTATCGGGAGGCACTGACCCTCACCCCTAATGATCCAACCCTGCTTAATAACCTGGGCAAGGTGCAGCAGGTGAATGAGTCTTTATCAAGTCCAGCGGACAACCTGAACCCTCATCAGTAGGCTGCCTTCAGGAAAGGTCTCAAAAAAAAGAGCTCACAAGAGCTCTTTCAGAAGTAGAGGGTTGATCAACCCGATCAATGGGTTCCGGCATTCTGCATAAGTAAGATCGCTTCCTGCTTCTGTTCATCACTGCCCTGCTCCATAACTTCCTGCAGGATTGCCGAGGCCCCTTCGCTGTCTCCCATATCCATATAAGCCCTGGCCAGATCAAGCTTGGTGGCAACCTCATCGCCATCGGAGAGGAAGTCCAGGTCATCATCCAGAGAAGCTTCAAGGCTGGAACCACCTTCATCGGAGAAAGCGGCCTGACTATCCCGGGCAAGCACATCGTCTGACTCAACACCAAAATCAAGGTCATCCAGATCATCAAGCCCACTGGTCTCAAACTGTTCAGCGGCTTCAGGCTCTTCATCCAGATCAAAATCATCCAGGTCAAAGTCCAGGTCATCCAGAGAGTCTAATCCCTGCTCATCACCATCCAGCCCAAGGCCATCCAGATCAAGGTCTGGCATCCCGGCGATTTCGTCCGGTGCTGAAACACCTTCAAATGCGTCAGGGAATCGGGCCTTGAACTCCTCCGCTGCACGCATGGCAGCCGGATCGCCGGTTGCCTCCAGATCGGCTAAGGCCTGGTTGAACTTTTCAAGATCGCCACTTTCTGAATGAACCTCAAGAAGCTTCAGCTTAAGGTCAGATCTTCCCGGTTCATTGAAGATTGCCTGAGTCAATAGTTCCTCAGCCTGATCCAGGCGACCATAGGCAATATAAATATCGGCTTCACTGAGCGGGTCTTCGGTCTGCCCAGCGGTTTCCCCATCAGCGTCTACTTCATTAATGATCGAATCATCGATGGCCAGCGCTTCATCAAACTTAAGCTCATCCTCTGCGCTGGGAGAGGCTGTTGGCTTTGGGGAGGCATCAATCGGTACCTCCTTATTCAAATTGACAGGTTGAATGTCAACATCTTCGTCGTCCAGCGCTTCCTGCTGTTTCCTGCGCCGCTGATAAAAGAGCCAGCCAGCGCCTCCCAATGGTATCAAAGCCAGCAGGAGCATGATCAGAGGGTTGCCAAAGAGCGTAGACATCATGCCCGGGGATGCTGTCTCTGCCTGGCGCTGGGTGGGTAACGACCGGGACTGGTTTTGCAAGGCCGCCATCTGATCGTCTTTTAAGGCAACCAGACGCTTCAGGGTAGCAATCTGATCATCCAGATCTTTCAACCGGCTCTTGAGCTCGGCATTCTCCCGGCTCAGCTTATCAAGCTGTTCACGGGTCATGGCCAGCTCGGTCTGCAACACGGCATTGCCACCGGCGGCATCGCCACCGAGATCCTGCCCACGACCGCTGGCGGCATCACCGGAAACGATGGCCAGCTGACCATCCAGAGACTTGCGGGAATCCGAGACGACGGATGACGTTCGCCTGGTAGCATCCAGTTGCGCAACCTGGCTGCGCCCCCGCCACTCACGATTCTGCCTGGATACATCGGCAACGGCTTCACGGACCGTCAGACTGGTCATCTCATTACGACCCGGAATCCGCAGGACCTGCCCGCTCTTGAGGCGATTAATATTGTTATCAATAAATGCCTGTGGGTTGCCACGCTGAATCGCCAGCATGGTTTGCTGTACCGACACTTCGGAGTCGGGGCGCACTTTCTCAGCGATTTCCCAGAGGCTGTCATTTCTGTTCACCCGGTAAGTCCCGGGTGCGCTGCTGCTCAAATCTGAAGAGACATCATCGCGACGGGAAGAGACCCGCTGGACCGGTTGCCGCTGAATGGAGTCACGATATTCAACAGTTTCCTGTGACGGCGCATAGTTGCGGTTTATCCGGTTACCATTGGCCCTGGGCGGCTGGTCCCACACAGGGTTAGACCCATAATGGGGCGGAATGGATGGCTTGACAACAGGGGCTGACGTTTGACCATTGAAGGCCGGAGGATCAAGAAGAAGCGTATATTCCTTCAACAGGCGACCACTTGGCCAGTGCACCTCCACCAGGAAATTTAGATAAGGCTCATGGACCGGGCTGTCACTGGTAACCTTGATCAAACCTTTGCCATCAGGGCCAACTTTGGTGGTAAACCGCAGATTATTCAAAATGAAAGGACGTTCAACACCGGCCCGCTCAAAGTCTGTTTTGCTGGCCAGGTTAGAGAGGATCTCGTTGCGAGTGAGATCATTGACCTGCATTAACTCTATCTCAGCCACCAGGGGCTGATTCAAAGCTGAATACAGCTTAACCTCCCCCAGACCCAGCGCATGGGAATTCATTGCAGCGATTCCCCCTGCCAGCGCTGACATCACTACGACAAGTTTTTGCAGTTTCATCATGAATCCTTGTTTTATGCGTAGACTGTTTGAGCCCCTTCTGCCTTCAGCTGTAGAGAAAGCAGCCCCCCTTTCTCGATACAGCGAGGAACCCCAAGCAGTTAAACTAAGTTATCACTTAGCAAAGTCTTTGATCAATAACCCAATCAATTCAACAGCATGAACAGCACTTCTCTTGAAGCTATCGGCCACCATCCAGAAACTCAAGTCGGTTGCATAATCTGATTGCTGCCGGAGTTTGCCAATATGCAGCTGATCGCTTCCCGCAGCGTCTTCAAGGGTAGGCATGCCAGGGCCATCAGCCGCTACTATTTCAGGGAGTTCTGATAGTAAAGACTGTATTTCCTGAAAATCAACCGGTTGGACAGTATCCAGATCAACAACATAACTGTCACCGAAAAATACCGGGGCTGTGATGCAGGTCACACGGATGTCCAACTCCTCTCCCAAAGCCACCAGCAGCTCATTGCGCATATCGGCTTCATTGCCGATTTTCTCACCCTCTCCGGCATCAACTTCCGGAATCAGGTTGTAGGCCAGGCGAGCGGAAAAATCACCCTGCTCTGTCGGCTTGCCATTCAGCAGCTCAATGGTTTGCTTACGCAGGGCATCGACACCCTTTTTACCAAGGGCCGCCACCGGCTGCATAACCACCAGATTGATACGGCTGAGAGTAAACCGTTGGTGCAGCTTTTGCAGCAGAGGGAGTAAGCAGGCAACAGCAGATCCGGGTACGGCAAAGTAACGGTTATCTATCGCCTCTTCGATAAAATGCCTGTTCAAGTCAACCATCACCGGCACGGTATAGCCCTGGGATGCAGCCCCCTTTGCCGCATCAATAATAACACAGCCACTCTCAACTGCCCGGGTCATCAATTGGGCATTTCGCTGACACCCGGCGGGCATCACCAGAAAATCAGTGGCGGAAAAGTCGGCTTCATCAGCGGGAATAAATTCCAGCGTTTCACCATGAAACTCTACGGAACCTGAAGCCTGTGCAGACTCCACAAGCGGATAAAGGCTCATTACCGGTAGCGGCTTACCATCAAACAGTGATTCTTCCAGTTGCCGAACCAGAGTTTCACCAGCCAGTGTGTCGGCAGCGTAAATAGCAATATTGTATGTTCGGTTCATGGATAAAAGGCCCCGCAAGCCAGAGAAAGTATGGGCATCGTTGACCTTGTGTCAGCCAGCACCACATAAATGATAAAAAACCATCGACTTTATACAGGGCGTTGATATCAGGCAAGCAGTTTCAGGCCGTTCCCCTGGAAAGTTTGAAATGTCCCCGGGCGGTTGTTCGATCTGGCCCTTCATTGCATATACTCCTGCACTGCCTTCATAGAGTGTTGTCCTATTCGCATAAAGGTGCCTACAGCATGGGCAATGGGTTGATCACGGTGTTCCTGGTAGGCAACACCGCGGGTAAAGACCATGGAACGGGTTATATCCGACCTTCACCACCCCTTGGTAACATTTTGATTTTAAACGATTAAAAATCGTGCCAACCATATATTCGAATAGAATATATGCTTCAAAATCAAATGATTACGTTATTTTGGTGGTGAAAGTGGGTTATATGATAAGCCTCGGCAAATGCCCGGACCGGCTTACCGGGCTGAGCGGTGGTCATATGGTCAATACGCAGATCCAGTGTCGGGCAGGCTTCCAGCTGCTCCATACGGGTGTACACGGAAATGCCGCAACAGGAGTCCATCAGGGTGGTAATGGCACCAGAGTGAATAACGCCGGTTTCCGGGTTCCCTATCAGTCGGTTGTCGTAGGGCATTTCCAGCTCAATGCCGTTACGATCCGATTTGACCAATGACATATTCAAATGCAGGCAGTAGGGAATAACTTTGACAAAGTTGCTGGCAAAGTCTGTTAGCTGTTGTTCCGTTAACATAATTCATTTTTTCTGATTATTTGTTATTTATACATAGGCAGTAAGACACGAAGTAACGGGAATGCTTCATGTCTTTTAGTACATGGTTTCAATGAGTTTGATGGGTTGTCGTGCCTCAGCACTCCGTTCGTCCTGAGCCTGTCGAAGGACCCATAGGGCCTAAAGGCGGAAACTCCGGACTCTGATAGATCGTGCCAAGCACCCTTCGACTCCGCTCAGGGTGAACGGAGATCGAACACGTCAAACTCATTGAAACCATGTACTAGTATGAAACCTCTGTTGTCTATAGAACGCTATTTCAATACAGAAGCAGACACTCAGAGCAATATGGTCAACATACGACGCAGTGGCTCTGCCGCTCCCCACAACAGCTGATCACCCACAGTAAATGCCGTCAGATAGTCATGTCCCATATTCAATTTGCGCAGACGGCCCACCGGAATATCCAGACGGCCGGTGACCGCTGCGGGTGTCAACTGATGCATGGTCTCTTCCCGGTGGTTTGGAACCACGGACACCCAGTCATTGGCACCGGCAATCATCGCCTCAATATCCGCCATGGGGATATCGTTACGCAGCTTGATGGTCAATGCCTGACTGTGACAGCGCATGGCTCCAATGCGAACGCAGATACCATCCACAGGAACCGGTGCAGCCTGGTGCCCTAGAATCTTGTTGGTCTCGGACTGAGCCTTCCACTCTTCGCGGCTCTGGCCATTCTCCAGCTCTTTATCAATGTAAGGAATCAGGCTGCCTGCCAGTGGCACACCAAACTCACTCTGCGGAAGATCAGTACTTCTTAATAAGGAAGCAGTCTTACGATCAATATCCAGAATGGCACTGGCCGGATCAGCCAGCTCGGCAGCAACATTGCTCTGGATAGAGCCCATCTGGCTGATCAGCTCACGCATGTTTCTGGCACCGGCACCACTGGCGGCCTGATAGGTCATGGCACTGACCCACTCCACGGCATTGTGCTGAAAGAGCCCGCCGATGGCCATCAACATCAGGGAAACCGTGCAGTTACCACCGATAAAATTCTTAACACCGTCATTCAGCGCACGATCAATCACAGCACGGTTGACGGGATCAAGAATAATCACAGCATCGTCGTTCATCCGCAGGGAGGAAGCGGCATCAATCCAGTATCCCTGCCAGCCACTGTCACGCAATGGCTGAAAGACTTTGCCGGTATAATCGCCACCCTGGCAGGAAATAATAACGTCCATTTCTCTGAGAGCGTCTATATCATGGGCATTCTGAAGGTCGCCCACAGGCACACCAACATCGGGTCCGGGCTGACCCAGTTGCGAGGTGGTGAAGAAGACCGGCTCGACACCCTTGCCCTGTAAACGGGCAAAGTCGTTTTCTTCCTGCATACGCTCCATTAATACGGAGCCCACCATGCCTCGCCAGCCAACAAAACCTACTTTTTTCATACTGCGCTCCCCCGAAAAAACGGCCCCTGCCCAAAACAGACAACAGAAGCCGTCAACATTATATATTTGTTATGCATTTAACAAACAGTCAACAACCGCATCACCCATTGCAGCGGTGCCCACCAACTGACAACCTTCAGAGGCGATATCCCCGGTACGATAGCCTTTATTCAGAACATCGCTGACCGCTTTTTCAATGGCATCCGCTGCGACAGCTTCGGCCAACGAATAGCGAAGCAACATCGCCAGGGACAAAATCTGCGCCAGAGGGTTCGCCTTGTTCTCCCCGGCGATATCCGGTGCCGAACCATGCACCGGCTCATACATTCCCTGGTTCTTTTCGTTCAGGGAGGCTGATGGCAACATACCAATCGAGCCGGTCAACATTGCCGCACAGTCGCTGAGGATGTCGCCGAACATATTACCGGTCACCATCACATCAAACTGTTTCGGAGCCCGAACCAGCTGCATGGCGGCATTATCAACGTACATATGGCTCAGCTCAACATCGTTGTAACCGGCAGACTCGGCAATAACCACCTCCCGCCAGAGACCGGTCACTTCAAGCACGTTGGACTTGTCCACCGAACAGAGTCGTCCACCCCGCTTTCGGGCTGCCTCAAAAGCCACCCTGGCAATACGACGAATTTCAGACTCCCGGTAGACGTAGGTGTTATAACCTTCCCGTTCGCCATTTTCCAGGGTTCGGACGCCACGGGGCTCACCAAAATAGATGCCCCCGGTCAGCTCCCGCACAATAAGAATATCCAGACCAGCCACCAGCTCTGGCTTCAAACTGGACGCTTCGGCCAGTTGCGGGAAAAGAATGGCCGGACGAAGGTTGGCAAAAAGGTCCAGTTCAGCGCGAAGTTGCAACAGCCCTTTTTCAGGACGGTTCGCCATGGGTTGATCATCCCACTTCGGACCACCCACCGAACCGAACAGGATCGCATCGGCGTTCCTGGCCAGCGCCAGGGTTGCATCACTCAGCGGAACACCATATTGATCAATGGCCGCACCGCCCACCAGACCATGACTGACTTCAATATCGAGCCCAAAACGCAGTTTGGCCGCATCCAGTACTTTCAGGGCCTCAGCCATAATCTCAGGGCCGATGCCATCACCTGGAAGACATAACATCTGCTTGCTCATGAAAAGCTCCGCTGTTAATTATTTTTACTGGCGAACAGCCAGGGGTTATCTGCTTTATAACGCTGTTCGAAATGGCGGATCTGATCCGCATCCTGCAAGGTCAGGCCAATATCATCCAGACCGTTGACCAGGCAGTGACGACGAAATGCATCAATGCTGAATGGCAACTCTGCGCCATCAGGCTTAACCACCACTTCGCGCTGGAGATCCACCGCCAGCTGATACCCTTCATTCGCTTCCACTTCCTTGAACAGCTGCTCTACCACCTCGTCCGACAGGGTGATGGGGAGAATGCCGTTTTTAAAGCAATTGTTGTAAAAGATATCCGCAAAGCTTGGCGCGATCACACAGCGGAAACCAAAATCATCCAGGGCCCAGGGGGCATGTTCCCGGCTGGAACCACAGCCAAAATTCTGCCTGGCCAGCAGGATGGACACGCCCTGGTAACGGGGCTGATTCAGGACAAACTCCGGATTCAGTGGACGTTTAGCACAATCCTGCCCCGGATAACCTTCGTCCTGATAGCGGAGTTCATCAAACAGATTGACCCCAAAGCCGGTGCGTTTGATGGACTTGAGAAACTGCTTGGGGATGATCATGTCCGTATCCACATTGGCACGATCCAGGGGAGCCACTAAACCCTGATGAACGGTAAAAGCCTGCATGATTCTCCCCTTACACTACGGATGTCTGATGACGGACATCGACAAAATGGCCCGCAATGGCCGCCGCAGCCGCCATGGCCGGACTGACCAGGTGGGTTCGCCCGCCAAAGCCCTGGCGACCTTCAAAATTCCGGTTAGAGGTGGATGCACAGTGCTCGCCCTGCCCGAGCTTGTCGGCATTCATGGCCAGACACATGGAACACCCCGGCTCACGCCACTCAAGGCCAGCGGCCAGAAACACCTTATCCAGCCCTTCTGCCTCCGCCTGGGCCTTGACCAGACCCGAGCCCGGCACCACAAGAGCCTCTTTAACCGTGTCAGCCACCTGCTTGCCCTTTACCACAGCTGCCGCCTCACGCAAGTCCTCAATGCGCGAATTGGTACAGGAGCCGATAAACACCCGATCAACAGGAATGTCGGTAATCTTCTGGCCTGCGGTTAACCCCATATACTCCAGGGCACGGGCGTAGCCCTCTTTACGGGTTTCATCCGGCGCATCCTCCGGGGAAGGCACCCGGGCATCCACCGGCAACACCATCTCCGGGGAGGTTCCCCAGCTGACCTGTGGCTTTATCTCATCACCATTGAGCACAACGATTTGATCAAACACTGCATCACTGTCTGAATGAAGGGTTTCCCAAACCTTGACCGCCTGCTGCCACTGTTCTCCCATCGGAGCAAACGGCCTGCCCTGCACATAGTCAATGGTGGTCTGGTCAACCGCCACCATGCCTGCCCGGGCTCCGGCTTCAATGGCCATATTACAGAGCGTCATTCGCCCTTCCATGGTCATATTACGAATGACGTCGCCCCCAAACTCGATGGCAAAGCCGGTACCCCCCGCTGTACCGATACGGCCGATAATGGCGAGGATCACATCTTTCGGGGTGACTCCGGCGCCCAGGGAACCATCAACCCGAACCAGCATGTTCTTCATCTTCTTGGCCACAAGACACTGGGTCGCCAGTACATGCTCAACTTCCGAGGTTCCGATACCGTGGGCCAGTGCACCAAAAGCACCGTGGGTTGAGGTGTGCGAGTCACCGCAGACAACGGTCATGCCCGGCAGAGTCGCGCCCTGCTCCGGGCCAACCACATGAACAATGCCCTGGCGCTGATCCTGCATATCAAACTGGGTGATACCAAAATGATCACAGTTGTCATCCAGCGTCTTGACCTGGATTTTTGACACCGGATCCGCAATCCCTTCAATACCGTGCTGGCGCTCATTCAACGTAGTGGGTACATTATGATCAGGTGTGGCGAGGTTGGCATCCAGCCGCCATGGCTGTCGACCATTCATCTTCAGCCCCTCAAACGCCTGTGGTGATGTCACCTCATGGAGCAGCTGCCGGTCGATATAAATCAACGCGGATCCATCGTCACGCTGAAGCACAAGGTGGGCATCCCACAACTTGTCATAAAGCGTTTTACCCCTGCTTTTCACATCGAAAGCCTGGCCAGCCATTGAACCATCCTCATTGCTGCAATTAACAGAAAAAGACTGTTTTTTGTTTGATTTATGTGCAGTTTTATTACGATCTCTTTCGCGCACATGACACTTTAATGTGAACCAGACTGCGCTTCCCGATAGGCCCGCAACGATACGTCAACAAACCCTGGTATTTTTATCAATAATTTCAGCTTATCCCTAAAAATGCCTATCCTAGTCGCTCATAGAAAATTACTCAAATTCATCTTTTTTCTGGTTTTGATAACTTTCTGGAATCAAAGGACACCCAGATTGCTGATTCAGAAGCGTCTTATTAAAGAGCTTTACTACTTTTGCGAACAGGTTGACGGTTTTATGCCTAGAATAGGCTGGCTGAGAATAGTTTGAACATTAATGCCTTAGTGTGCTGGTAACTGAAAAGTCAGGAAACACCACTATGAATACTATCGGCCCATGCTCCATGTACTGCTCACAGCAAACCGGTCCTGCAGACGCCATCGATGCTTCAGCAACCGGTGATTTCGACGGGCGCTCTCTGGTCAGGACTAATTGCTGCGGGCGCACCGTTCACCTTGGGTGCATTGCTGAAATCCTGGAATGCAGGCCGGGCCGTGAACATGAAATTGCAGAAAGAAACTGTTGTCAATGTCCACCCTTCTTGAAACCGGCAGTGCCGTTGGAGCGTCTGGCCGGGGCCCGGAAAATTGAAACCTCACCCTATTGCGAACCTCTGGCACTTTGTGCCTGCCGACAAGCTTGCCGTGGGGATATGGACACGTTCAAGACACTATTGGCGCAGGAACCCGGCATTGCCCGACAGGATTTTCGTGAAGCCGTGACCGGTCAGGGTGTCCGGCTGTTACAGGTTGCTGTCAAGGCAGGCCAGGCGGAACTCACGCAACTTCTGCTCAAGTATTCTGCCGATATCAATGCCGCCGATCACCGGGGCAATACGGCCCTGCACCTGGCTACTGCCAGAGGCCATGACCAGTGCCTGAGGGAGTTACTGAAGCATGGGCCGGAACTTGATTGCAGGGACAATATCGGCTCTACCCCCCTGCATCTGGCCATCGAAAATAATAATGGCGAGTTTCTGAAACTATTGTTGGATTACGGCGCAGACCCGACGGTTGCCGATGATGATGGTCTCACCCCTCTGCACCTGGCTGCGAAAAAAAGCTACATCCATAACCTGCAACAGCTTCTGCAGGATAACAGGGTGGCCATCAATGCCGCTGACAAGTCGGGCAAGACGCCTCTGCACCACTCTGCCCTGAGTCCCTCGGAAGGTAGCATAGACTGCTTGCAACTGCTGATCACCCACCAGGCGAACGTGAATGCCGTTAATGAGTCCCTGTGCACGCCTCTGCACCATGCCGTCGTTTACAGCTCTGTCATGGGAAATAGGGAGAAGATGCTGTACCTGATAGACCATGGGGCGGATCTGGAAAGCAAAGATATCTCTGGCCAAACCCCATTGCACCGGGCGGTTGACTGGGGGCGTCTCGAGGTGGTGCAACTGTTAATCGCTCACCATGCGGATATCCACAGTACCGATAAGAATGGGATGACGCCGCTGCATCTGGCCATAAAAAATGACAATATCCATTGTCAGCAGCTGCTGACTGATGCATCCCAGCAACGCTGGGGTTGGGGTTGCTCTGTTCAGTGACTGCCCAAAATGTTGATGCACATCGTATGTCTCCATCGTTTTCCTGTTGACGGATCATCCTTACTCCCATTCCATGGGAACCACCTCATCACGTTTCATCATTTGCGTCTTTTTATCCTGTTCCCTCTTCCTGATGGTTTCAACGGCCGCCACGGCATGACCCAACGAGTGGCTTAAAAATGACTCACCGGCGCTGAAGCCAATACAAAATAAATTCTGACAGGCATTACTTTCCATCGTCTCAGGACAAAGATCCAGATAGCCATTACTTTGAGTCAGAGTAGACTTTAAAGTATCAGGAAAGAAGGGATAATCCACTTTTACCCCGGTCAACAGAGCAATATGATCAAATTCTAACTGGAAGTGCTGTTCCTCCGTCCCTGCCAATTCCTGAACAATATGGCACAACCGTTGTTTTTCAATGCCGACCAGCCTGCAGTCCAATCCCTGTTCATAACCAGCTTGATATTTTTCAGGGCATGCCATTGCCTCTGCCACCGAGTAATGGCGCTTTGATCTTTTATAATTCAGATGCTGGATCAACGGATGTCTTCCCCATTTACCCGGCTGGTTTTTCACACTTAAGGCTTCTTCTTTAATTTTGGCAGGCAGCAGATGGATAACTTTCATGCCTTTTTGCCAGGCTTCATAAATCGTATCACTAGCTGAATAACTGTTGCCAACCACTAAAACTTTACTGCCCGGTGCTAATTTATCCATCGCCCGGCAGGCCTCATGGGTCCAATGAGAGACATGGGGATTATCCCGCTCCCCGGGGATATTTAACAAGTTTGGCTTTTTCTTGCCGATCGCCAGCATTAAATAATCACACTGGATCTGGGTCTCCTGCCCGGCCGCTCCCCGAACGATAACTTCCCAGAAAAGGCCACTTTGCCAGACAGAACCGGCCTGAGTTGCAGAGACCACTCGCCCTGGAACTGCCCGGGATTCCGTCAATATTTTTTTTCCATAGTCCTGGTAATACTTGAGCAGAGATTCACCGTCGGTCACCACCCGCTGGCAAGGGCGTGGTGGAGGTGGCAAGGGAATTTTGCGTACATCACATTGTTCAATGGGATAGTCAGGCAATCCCATCTCACGGTAATCGCTCAATGTTTGCTGTGATGGTAGATAAGTGTTCCAACTCCCTCCCACGGGTTCGTCCGAGCACATCATCCAGTCCAGTTTTTGCCCACTATCAAAATGCCATTCCAGACAACGTTCATAGCTGTGCGTTTTTTTATCGTAGAGGGATGCAAACTTCTGCCCCGATATCATTTTAACGTCATTAGGGTTATGGCCCTGGGGAGACATATCATGAACCAGCACTTTTCGAGCGAGAAATGAATTTTTATTACTGCCAGTACACAGTCTTTCGTTATGGTAAAACTGCAACCCTTCCAATTGCTGCATGGCAAAAAGGCCGATAGGGCCAGCGCCAACCACAAGTACCTTCACCCGAACCTTCTGACCAGTGACATGGTTATTCCCAGAAGCAACAGCGGAAGACGGGGAACAGGGAAACGAACTTCTTAATGCATTCATGGCTGCCCGGGTAAAAAATATAACCTTTCCAATTGAATCAGGATAAAAGCAGCAATAATCAATCCTCGCCACCTGCCAATTGCAGGAGTATAGTTTACGCCCCGACCTTTTTAGAGATTATCGTTTATGTTCAAGGCGCTAGTACTGAACCAGCAGGACAACAACACTGTCGCTTCCATAGAACAACTGGATGAATCCACCCTGCCAGCCGGGGATGTTATTGTTGCTGTTGACTATTCATCACTGAATTACAAGGATGGCCTGGCCATCACCGGAAAGGGAAAAATTATCCGTGATTTTCCGATGGTTCCGGGTATCGACTACGCGGGTCAGGTCATTTCCTCAGGCGATGACCGCTACCAGCCAGGTGATTCCGTTATCCTCACCGGCTGGGGTGTTGGTGAGAACCACTGGGGTGGTATGGCCGAAAAAGCCAGCGTGCCTGCTAACTACCTGGTTTCCATGCCTGCTGGACTGGACAGCCGCAAGGCCATGATTATCGGTACTGCCGGCCTGACAGCCATGCTGTGTGTCATGGCGCTGCAAGACGCAGGTATTACTCCTGAGAAAGGTGAGATTCTGGTCACCGGTGCCAGCGGTGGTGTCGGCAGTGTTGCCATAACGCTGCTGGATCAGCTGGGTTACCAGGTGGTTGCCGCTTCCGGTCGCCCGGAAAACAGTGACTGGTTAAAGTCCATCGGGGCTGACCGGGTGATTGATCGTGCAGAATTGCTTGAACCCGCACGTCCGCTGGAAAAACAGCTCTGGGCAGGTGCCATTGACACCGTCGGCAGCAAGGTTCTGGCCAAGGTACTGGCACAGGTTGATTACCAGGGGGCTGTTGCCGCCTGCGGCCTGGCCGGTGGGTTTGATCTGCCAACCACGGTTATGCCTTTTATTCTCAGAGGCGTTAAGCTTCTGGGTGTTGATTCGGTCATGTGTCCGATTGAAAAACGTACGCAGGCATGGAACCGTATTGTTGAGCTGCTGCCAGAGTCCTTCTACAGCGACGCGGCCAAAGAAGTGTCACTGGATGCCGTGCCTGAACTCGCAGAGGCCATCACTAATGGACAAGTCACCGGCAGAACACTGATTAAGTTGTAATAACGCTCTCACCTTCTAAACTTCTTCAAGTCAGATGCGATCCTAGGAGGCTGTCCGAGAAGCATCTGACTTCCCTCCAAACGATGCGTACCAACTTTTTTATTTCTCAGTAACTGCCATTGAAAAGTAATGAAACACCGTCCGGTATTCTATGTGATTGGCCTGTTCCTGACAGCGTTGGCCAAGTTTATGCTGATTCCGGTCATCTATGATCTGCTGACCGGTGAGTCGAATATCTGGGAATTTGTCGCCGCTGCGGCCATTACGCTGATTAGCGGCGCAGCCCTGACCATCAATTTCAAACCAGAACACTTCAATATGAAGCCCAGGCAGGTATTTGTACTGACCACACTCTGCTGGGTGGCAGTATGCACTTTTGCAGCACTGCCCTTCTGGTTCAAACTTCCCGTCAGTTTCACCGATGCCTTTTTTGAAACCATGTCAGGTATTACCACCACCGGATCCACCATATTGACTGGTCTGGATCAGATGCCCCCCAGTGTGCTGATCTGGCGGTCACTGCTGCAATGGTTTGGCGGCATCGGTTTTATTGTGATGGCGGTTGCCGTTCTGCCCTTTCTCAAAGTGGGTGGTATGAGGTTGTTCCAGAGCGAATCGTCTGACTGGTCCGAGAAAGCCATGCCCCGTTCAGGCAGTATTGCCAAGGGTATCGTTACTGTCTATCTGATCATGACGGCTATCTGCGCGTACCTTTATTTCCTGGGTGGTATGACCGGCTTTGAGGCCATAAACCATGCCATGACCACAGTCTCAACCGGCGGATATTCCACCTCAGATGCATCCATGGGGTTATTTAAAAACCCGTTTATTATCTGGACCAGCACCATTTTCATGATACTTGCCAGCCTCCCTTTTGTTCTTTTTGTTCGCTGTATGCGGGGTGACGTTAACTGCTTTTACCAGGATACCCAGGTACAGGCCTTTATCGGTTTTCTGCTGATAGTCTGGCTGGTTCTGAGTGTCTGGTTATGCTGCCACTCTGACTACACCTTTCCCCAGTCACTCACCCTGGTCTCCTTTAATACCACCTCAACCATCACCACCACCGGCTTTGCCTACGGTGACTATACCCTGTGGGGTGGTCTTGCCAACCTCACCTTTTTCTTCCTGTTATTGGTGGGCGGTTGTTCAGGGTCAACTGCAGGAGGCATCAAAATTTTCCGGTTTCAAATTGGCGGCAAACTTCTGAACATTCAGTTAAAGCAACTGGTTCACCCCAGGGCCTGCTTTGTACAAACCTATAACGGCCAGCAAATCAGCAGTGACATACTCCGTTCGTTAATCGGTTTCAGTTTCTTCTTCATCCTGTTGATTGCTTTAATGAGTCTGTTACTGTCCCTCTGCGATCTTGACCCCATCACCAGTCTTTCCGGAGCCACGACAGCGGTTGCCAATGTCGGTCCCGGCCTGGGAGCCGTCATTGGTCCTGCAGGAAACTTCAGTTCTCTACCGGATGTCGCCAAGTGGCTATTAAGTGCCGGCATGCTGCTGGGCAGGCTTGAGGTGATTACCGTTCTGGTACTTTTTACGCCTGCTTTCTGGAAGGGCTGAGGGATTTACTCACGACAACCATGGCCAAAAGCCATAAACCTTCTGGTAACCTGGTCAACTCCTGCAGGAATCACATTCACCTTTGCCGTGAAAGATACGCGTTGTTTTTCTTTTTTGCGGGCATCCCTGGAAGGGTTCAGCCAATTAGCCAAAGAGCGCATCTGATCATCGCAATGTTTATTAAGATTTCGATACACATACGCCAGAGAGCTTAAATAAGCAGCCACATTGAGGCCTGCGGATGAGCTGGGTGTTATCTCAGGATGCGCTTTCAGTCTATCCAGACCCTGTTCGAAATTGCCATAAATATTAACCGGTATAAAACTTTTGACCTCAGGGAAACGGCCCAGATAGTGACGCAAACCTTTCAATAGCAACTCAGCGGCTTTTATTTCATCGCCAATAAGATGAAATCCCCAACCGGCAGAATGAAGAACCCATATATCATTTGGGAAACATCGACAGGCTTCCCGGGAAAAGCTCTCGACAGTATCCCGGTATCGGTGAGGAAGGTGATAATAATCCACAAACAGCGCATTCAACTCTCGCCAGTAATCCCGCCCATTTTTCGCGCTTCCTGACTCTGAAGGTGTAGCATGAGCCTTATCCTGTCTGGCTTTTATTGACGGGTAAGGTCGAGCAGCTGGACAGGATTGAAAAGATTCTGTTTTTTCTGCCGACAGGGAAGAACGGGAAGGCGTTGCATGATGTTCGCCCCCCCGTTTAGCTTTGTTTTTTCGATTAACTTTGTGCTTTTTACTGCTGGCGGCTTTAGATTGTGATTCAACGTCAGACTGCATGGAGCTGACATCAATATCATCCATGTTTGCCATAATCAGCATATAGTCGGCAGCCTTGTGCTCATAGTACTCCTCCCGCCATTTAATATCTTTGGCTCTGTAATAGTCAGCAGCACTTATGCAGCCCTGAACAATAGCACCGTTATCACCCAGCTTTTCCAGACAGGTAATCCATTCTTCGTATAAAGGTACCTGGCTTTCCCCGCTGACCAAAGACTGGTAAATTCGGCTTGCTGCATCAATAGCGCCGGATTTTTCTTCGCACCTGGCCAGCATATATTGCTTCAATACGCCTGCGGAAGGCTGTAGATAGGAAAAGCAATCGTAACAGTCAAGCAATTTGCGAGCATCCTCCCCGGATCTTTCCAAAGCGCACACTGTTGCGGAAAACAAAAACTGCAACAGCCCAAGATACTCGGTATATTTTTTCATATCACTCAAACCCGTTTGCTGATATCTCTGACAACCATTTTTTACACGGGAAATCAGCATTTCCAGGTCAATTTCTTTTCCTGCCAGCAAACTGAATTGTAAAGTATGAATATCTGATTCATCATCCCCGCGTTTCTTTTTCATTTCCAGAAATTGTTTTTCCTGTTCAGTTACACCAGGCATTTGCTGTAAACATTTCAATGCCAACTTCACAGGTAGCTCAGGACTAAAGAATGGTGCACAACGCTCACTGCCATCCAAATTCACGCAGCAGGCGATAATATTAAAAACATAATAAAGATCCCACCCTACGTACCAAAACTCTGATACAAACCCCACATCATCCCCGCTAAGTACAATTTTGTAGATTAGCTCAATAATTCCTCCACACTGATTCTTTACGACTTCGGTTAATACCATATTTGTTTCAGCACACTGATCACTTAACACTTTATGAATAATGAAAAACATACAATTCATAAAATATCGAGAGCTGTAAAAATCAGACAATATCTCAAGAATGCAAGCAATATCCTGCTGCCGTATTTCTTTTCCAGTATTGATTGCATATAAGATTCGCACCGTAAGATACTCCAGCTCACTCAACTTTTTATCTTCTTCAGCTTTTAATTCCCTCTTCTTTTTTCTCAGTTGGGCAACGGTCATTTTTTTCCTGGAAACAGGACCCAGCTTATCTTCATTAAACGCTGGCCCTTTTTCCATAACACCGATGGCTTTTACCAGGAGAAGGTATTCCTGAGACCCGGTATCAAAAAAAGCAGAACTGAAACCTGAAGAACCAAGGTAATTATTAGTGAATTTGGGCTCTACAGTGCGTCTGGAAAGGCTGTCAGTCACCGTAGCGTGAGCTGGATCCTGTTGGCTTTGTAAAAGCGTGTCATGTGTTTCAGACTTGTTAATCCCGGCACCTGAGGACGCAGGTTCACAGCGGAACAAGTTATATTCTGAGGGAATCATAATAATTCATTAATCCATTAGGTAATGGCTCATCATCAGCTGTGCCAAGCACAACGCACTGGCCAATAAACGCATATAAAAACAGATTTTGCAGACTCAGTGATGGTATAATCTACACAAATCTGACAATAATGGCGGGATGTGTTTACATCCAGCAATTATCGTTACTAACCGTTACATTTTCCTGCTCAGAATTTCACCAAAAATGATCTGGATCAATTTTGGTCTTCCAAGCCATCCTGTAACATTTGGTTTCTTGTTGTCTACATTTCATCCAGCTGTTGAGAATACGTTCCGTGCCGATGAACTCCACCTTGAATATGCACCTGATCAGCCAGATCCGTGATCGTGCCCAGCGCAACCCGGAACATATTGCCATGCGCTTCGTCACTCAAAGCGCTGATCAGGATGCTCATCAGTGGCAGGAAGTCAGCTGGCATCAGCTCAGCAAAAAGATTGACCAGGCTTCCCGCGCACTGTTAAAGCAAAACCTGCAGGTACAGGCGAAAGTGGGCATATGGTCCCAGAACATGCCTCAGTGGACCGTAGCCGACCTGGCCTGCCTTCAGGCACGACTGGTTACCGTACCGCTGTACCCCACCAGCACCACCGAGCAGGTCAGATACATTCTGGATGAGACAGAAGCCAGTCTGCTGTTTGTGGGTGAACAGGCACAATACCATAGTGCGCTTGAGTTACTGGCCCGGTCATCCACATTAAAGACCATAGTTATCTTTGACCGCTCGGTTGATATTAGCAGCTGCCCGCAGGCTATCTACTTTGACGACTTTATCCAGCACGGTGTTGAACCGGCCATTCTTGAAGAAAGGCTGAATTCCCGTTGCATGGAAGACCTGTTCACCCTGATCTATACCTCAGGCACCACGGGCGAGCCCAAAGGCGTTATGCTGGACTATGCCAATATGGCAGCCAGCTTCCGTGGCCATGACCAGATCATCCACCTGGACAGCCTGGACACCTCGCTGTGCTTCCTGCCGCTGAGCCATATTTTTGAGCGTGCCTGGAGTTTTTACGCCCTTGCCCGTGGCGTTACCAATGTCTATCTCAAAGAGCCCCATCAGGTCAGTGAAGCGCTGAAAACCGTTAAGCCGACGGTGCTTTGTGCCGTTCCCAGATTCTTTGAAAAAGTCTATACAACCATTCACAGTAAAGTTGCCACAGCCCCCTTTATTCGTCGTATGATTTTTAAAACTGCGGTTAGCATTGGCAACGCCCACATGGAATACCGCCGCAAAGGTGTTGAGGCACCTGCTTATCTGGAGAAGCTCAACCGTATCGCCGACAAAATGGTGTTCAGCAAAATTCGCGCGGGCCTGGGCGGTAATATCCGGTTTATGCCCTGTGGCGGCGCTCGTCTTGATGACGACATCAACCGTTTCTTCCATGCCATTGGTATTGATGTGAAAGTGGGTTACGGCATGACGGAAACTGTGGCAACCGTGACCTGTTTCCGTGATACTGAATTTGAGTTTGGTTCCTGTGGTATTCCTTTACCGGGCATACAGGTGCGCATCGGTGCAGAAGGTGAAATTCAGGTTAAAGGCGACAACGTCATGCGCGGCTATTACCAAAAGCCGGAAGAAACCGCAAAATCCTTTACTGCGGACGGCTGGCTGCACACCGGCGATGCCGGTCTGATCGATGAGAGCGGTGCGCTGCGTATGACCGAACGCATCAAGGAGTTGATGAAGACCTCCAACGGTAAATACATCGCACCACAATACATCGAAGGCACGCTGACCAAAGACCGCTTTATCGAACAGATTGCCATTATTGCCGATGCCAGAAACTACGTAACGGCATTGATTGTTCCTGCCTTTGAAGCTCTGGAAGAACACGCCAAGGCGCTGAACCTGAAATACCAGAACCACAGGGAACTGATTCAGCACAACAGCATTCAGGAACTGATTCAGGAGCGGGTCAATAAAATCCAGCAAGGGCTGGCTAAATTTGAACAGGTGAAGAAATTTACGCTGTTGCCCAAAGAGTTCTCCATCGAGCTGGGTGAGATCACGCCAACCCTGAAACTGCGTCGTAAAATTATTATGAAGCGATTTAAGAAAGAGATTGAGGCCATGTACACTCCCAGCAAAGCCTGATAACTATCCCTTGTAAATATCACAACAAAGGCATCTGAACGGATGCCTTTTTTTAACGCTGTTATTTTTTAACCGACCGACACCCGTCCAGCAACGCATCATTCAATGAAGGATAAAATTTCACCACACCTTCTACAGGCTCAACGCCGGCCCGGGCCAGGTTTTTTAATGGCTGGAACTGTAATTCACTGATCAATAGCCGGGTATGGTGCTTCCTGCACTGTTCAATCAATCGCGTGAGGGCCGAGAGACCGCCCGCATCCAGCAGATGGACATTTTCCATCTGTAAAATAATCGTATGTTTATCCTGGCTTAAACGACTGATCTCTCCAAAAACATGATCAGCAGCGGCAAAAAACAGCGGTCCCTCGATGCGCAGGACGGCCGTTGTTGGCGCTACTGGCGTATCTACATAGCGTTTGTCCCTGGTGATATCCCTGACCTGGATCATCTCAGCGACTTCTTTCATAAACAGCAATGCGGCCAGTACCACACCAACGCTGATGGCAATGACCATATCAAAGACAACCGTCAGGAAAAAGCAGACCAGAAAAACCAGCACATCACTGCGCGGAGCCGTTTTCAACAGGTGCACCGCTTTAGGTGCTTCGCTCATGTTCCAGGCAACCACCAGCAGCAAAGCAGCCATCGCAGACATGGGAATACAGGCAAGAATACCGGTCAGTGCTACCAGCGCCAGCAGCACAACCAGGGCATGGACCATCCCTGCTACCGGGCTCTGTGCCCCGGCCTTGACGTTGGCGGCTGATCGGGCAATGGCGGCAGTGGCTGGAATCCCGCCAAAGAATGGCGCAACCATGTTGCCAATGCCTTGCCCTAACAGCTCACTGTTTGCACTGTGTCGTTTACCCGTCATGCCATCCAACACGACGGCACACAACAGCGATTCGATAGCCCCGAGCATGGCAATGGCAAAAGCGGAAGGAAGCAGGGCCTGAACCAGTGACCAGCTGATACCAGATGGCTGACCATCGACACCCGCCTGCATCCACGGCCAGGCAAACTCGGGAAGGACCGGAGGAATCCCCATACCCATGGAGCCATCAGGTAGCAGGTACTGGAATCGGCTACCAATCGTTTCAACATCGAAACCATAATGGCCCATGATCAGAGCGAGTAAACTGCCAAGAATCACCGCCGGTAAATGAGCGGGAATGGGCAACCTTAACCGGGGCCACAACAACATCACGGCCAGTGTCACGATGGCAATCAGCAGGCTTGGCCAATGGGTGCTGCCCACTCCATTGACCAGAGCTGTTACTTTTTCCCAATAGTGCTCAGGCATGGCACTGATGGTCATACCAAAGAAATCTTTCAGCTGCAGTGTGGCAATCACAACACCAATACCAGCGGTAAATCCCAGTGTGATCGACTCCGGTATATACTGAATCAGACGTCCAAGGCGCATGAGAGCCATCAGCACCAGAATGATGCCTGACATAACCGTTGCCAGCAGCAAGCCAGCAAGACCGAATTTTTCTGCAATAGGAAATAACAGCACCACAAAGGCAGCGGTGGGGCCGGATATGCTGTAACGGGACCCGCCCAGCAAGGCGATAATAAATCCGCTGATGATCGCCGTATAAAGACCGTACTGTGGCGCAACACCACTGGCGATGGCCAGCGCCATGGATAACGGGATGGCAATAATTCCGACGGTTAGTCCCGCCAGCAGGTCGCTGGCAAAACGTTTGCCAGTATACTTGTCGGCAATGCAGGCCTGACTCAGGGCATGGCAGAGCTTCAGTGACAACAGATGGGCTCGATGTGGCACGATAATGGCCTGTTCAAGAGAAGAGGAAGAAGAAAGGCGCAGTATAATATGCCTAAATCCAGACAGCGGCTATGCGTATTATGTGCTGCAAAAGATTTTCCTTCTCACTGGACAGCGGCAGGAACCATTGCTGAAAACGATGACCAACCGGGCTATCTGCTGCCCATTGGCGACGGACTGACTCCCTCACGCATCGTGCGAACCTGAATCAACCGCCCCATTGTGCTTGTATCACTGCCCCGGAACAGTGATAGCACTACCAAACAAACTCAATATTCAAAACCTGAACCTGCGTTTACACTTTGCAGGAGTTGAATGATAGTTTGGTAAGATTCAACCTTATTGATAGCGGCAAAGTCATTCAGGTGATCCACATGATAAATTGCCCTGTCGAGAAGGACTTGTGCAACTTTAAGAGGGGTATGTACTGCAGTATTGAGGGCATTAACATCAGCTTTTGCAGCAATCAGGCGTTCAACAATCTCTGGCTGACAATTTTCAACTGCAATGTGAAGAGGGGTACCCCCGTTTGTTGAATTTGTTTTATATCTGTCAAACGCTTTATCGGGGGGGAACGGGATCTCCCCGTCTGAGACACAGGCATTGACATTAGCGTTTTCGTCAATCAAGAGCTGAACAATGGATGACTCACCTTTTTTAACCGCAAGATGGAGGGCGGTCCACCTATATTCTCCCATAGTGGCATTGACATCAGCATTTGCTGCAATCAGCGTTGCAACGCTTTCAGGCTGGCATTCGCAGACTGCACGGTAAAGTGGAGTCATACCACGATCGTTAAGGCCGTTAACGTCAGCGCCTCTGGTAATCATGGCTTTGATAATATCTGTCTGACCGCATTCAACCGACCGGAAAAAGGCGAGCTGACTGGACCCCAGGCATTGAAGTTTATGAAGAGCAACCCCCCTGGTATTGGCCAACAATTTGTCGAATAAAGCCCAGTCATTGATTTCAATCAATGCACTAAGCAGCTCTGCACGTGCCCCTTCGCAGGGGGCCTCAGTATCACAAGTTGCATTGGCTAAAGAACAAATTATGGATTTCGTCAGTTTCCCCTCACTTTTTGCCCAGCTGAGCAGTGTCTTGCCTTCACCAATGAGTACTTCGATGTCGGCACCGGCAACGGCCAGATCGTTAACAGCCTGTTCCTGCCCGGCTTCAATGGCACAGTGCAGGGGAGTTTTCCCGTAGCTTGTTATTTGCGCATCGCTTCCATGGTATTCGAGAGTGGATCCCAAAGGGAGGCCCTGCCACTTTTCCACCGAAGCCAATAAAACGTTCCAATCACGCCTGTCTTGGATTTGACTGGGCGTTTCCATCACATTTGCCTGGTAATTGATATTTGCACCATTTTCAAGCAAGAACCAGATGGTATCGAGATGCCCGAATTGCGCCGCAAAATGGAGTGGAGTCATACCTCTTGTGAGGGCGTTGACGTTAGCACCATGGCGGACAAGATGCTCTAAAGTCGCTACATCACCTTTGATGGCAGCGCAATGGAGGGGAGTTAGCCCATCTTCGGTGCTGTCATTGACATTTACACCGAGGGCAAGCAGGCCACTGATAGCGTCAGGCCGACCTTTTGCAGCTGCCACCAGGAGCGGCGTCTCATCAGGTGATAAACAATGGGTAACGCTATGATTGCATCCCGGGCAAGTGGTATTCTTTGGGACTTCCAGAAATTCTTCCATGCACATCTTATGGTAGCTATGGGTACAGGGAAACATAACAACAGTACGCTGATCACCCAGATTGCCAAAACAGAAATTGCATTTTTCAATTTCCGGATTATCCCCTTTAGAGACTACCGAATCAGCGGGTGTCATCACGCCCTGCAGAGAGACGTTTAATTCTAAGCCATGCATAACTTTTAACTCATGTTGCATTAGTAAAATTTGAACGATAGTACGTAAAATACTGGACAATCGGCCAAATGTTATTGTGTTTGTCCATTAAATGACGCAAAAGTTCCCGTTCAATATTTCTTATAAATTAAGCAGGTGAGCAGCATGCCTGTATTAAACGAATAAAATGAACCATGCGGCATCTTATTGCCGTGCAGATTCTTACATTCTCTCTTTGACGTATTGGTTGACCCTTTTGTGTTTTCATTATCAAAACCATTGATTGTGTCATTATATTGATCATTTCCGCCCTATCCCAGCATCAAATCACAAAGCGTTGGTTTTATTGACTACAGTTAGTACTTATCAAGTCCAAAGGAATGCTGGAGAAATACTATGGATAGCTCGAGAGTTGCTGGTTCGACACTACAAAATGTTCAAGTACCGCCATCCGATGCTTCTATCAACGGTGCCACTCCCGTTAAAAAATCCTTTCTGGGTAAGTTAGTGACAACCTTTAAAGGTACGAAAGAGCCAGGTCTGAGCAGGGCTTATGACAATGATTATCTATCTAAACCAAAGAAAGTAATTACAAAGTTGTTTAGCCGAAAAATCCAACAAACCAATTGGGGAAGGGTAAATTATTTTCAGCAGCAGAGAGTCAGTAAAATACAAGGTCAAGATGGAAAATCAGACTCAGCAAATTCCGCAAAGGCATACAATGAACTGGTTTCTAAAGTAAAAGAAAGTAAGAAAGAAGTTGAGGCACTTGAGAATAAGGTCAAAGAGTTTGAAAGTTCATATTCAGATGCTTTGAAATTATTTAATAAAGGCAGTTTTAATGATAAAGACCTAAATAAAGTAAAAAATCTAAAAATTCCAACCAGTAGCGGTTCAAAAAACATAAAAATCAACTCAAGCGGTAAAGGCCAGATAAAATCACAAGTCAATAATATTAAAGAGCAATTCCAGAACTCCGAAACACAGGATTGTTTTAACAAGCACTGTGATAATAAGGACAAGTTGACTGAAGCAAAAGAGGCTCTCCACAAGCTGGAAGGACAGATTTCCTCTGCTTACGGTAAGATAAGCAGGGAACTGGGCGCGGCAGCGAGCAAAGAATACCAACAGGAAATGGCAAATGCCAAAAAGGCAATGAAAGCTGACATAGCGAAGCAAGAAGCAGATTATAAAAATAGAATTGCAGAACTTAAGCAGAGTTATCACCAGAATATTGAAAAAGGGGGCCAGAAAGCGGTTCATGTTAATTCCAGTCTGGATAAGTACAAGGCGAACAAGAATCTGTTCAAGGATCGAAAAGAGAGAAATATTGCCAACGCAAAAAAGGCTTACAAAGTTCGTATGGAAGAAATCAAGAAAGCTCGCGCAACGAACCGACAAGTTGCACAAAACTTAATCAAACCAAAACAAGCCACAACACCATCTGTCATGCCCGTAGATATTGAAAATGGGGCCAGCAAACTGTTAGAAAAATTCAACACTCCTGGTTATGTAGAAGGTGAGCAATGGCAGGATGATATCAAAGCAATCCTTGATCGTGGTGATCTTGATGGTTTGGAAACGGTCGAAAAAACTCTAAAACAGTGGCAAGCAAACCAGAGCCAGAGTGCTTTCAAAGAAGTATTGAAATTTATTAAGCTTGAGAGAGCTATCAAATTGGCTCGCCGATGATCTGAAAGTCCTGTCCGTGTAAAGACTCAGCATGAACATTCAGGCCAGTATCCAATTCGTTTACTGGCCTTTTTTGTGCTTTACACAACCGGTATCGGACTAACGACATCGGCATTCTGTGCCCGGTGCCGCAGAAAATGATCCATCAGGGTAATCGCCATCATCGCTTCAGCAATGGGTACTGCGCGAATACCCACGCAGGGATCATGGCGCCCCTTGGTGACGACCTCCACTGGCTCGCCCTGACTATTAATCGACTTTCCTGCGGTGGTAATACTGGATGTTGGCTTCAGGGCAATATGAGCAACCACGTCCTGCCCGGTACTGATACCACCCAGGGTGCCACCCGCATGGTTGGAAAGGAAGCCATCCGGGGTAATCTCATCCCGGTGTTCTGTACCTTTCTGGCTGACACTGGCAAACCCGTCACCTATTTCAACGCCTTTGACCGCATTAATGCTCATCAGTGAATGGGCCAGATCCGCATCAAGGCGGTCAAAAACCGGTTCACCAAGCCCTGGCGGAACACCGGTTGCCATCACGGAAACACGAGCGCCCACGGAGTTACCTTCGGCACGAAGGCTGGTAATCAACGCTTCCATTTCCGGGACTTTGTCCGCATCTGGCGAGAAGAACGGGTTGTTTCTCACTTCATCCCAGTCCAGCTTCTCGACCTGAATATCGCCGATCCGGGACAGCCAGCCAAACACTTCAATCCCCCTGGACAGCAGGAACTTGCGTGCAATAGCGCCAGCCGCCACTCGCATGGCCGTTTCCCTGGCGGATGAACGGCCACCACCGCGATAATCCCGGACACCGTATTTATGGGCATAGGTGTAATCCGCATGACCGGGTCTGAACAGATCCTTGATATTGGAGTAATCCCTGGAGCGCTGATCCTGGTTTTCAATTAACAGGCCGATGGGGGTGCCGGTGGTCACCCCTTCAAAAACGCCGGAGAGGATTCTGACCTGATCCGGCTCACGACGCTGGGTGGTGAATTTGGAGGTACCGGGCTTACGACGATCCAGGTCAACCTGAAGATCCGCTTCTGTTAAGGGCAACCCCGGGGGACAACCGTCAACAATACAGCCCAGTGCCAGACCGTGGGATTCACCAAAGGTAGTTACCTTGAACAATTGTCCTATACTATTTCCTGCCATACTTGAGCGATCTCATTGTTATTTTCAGAAAATTCCCAAAATGGTTAAAAGCCCCTTACAGGGCTTTTAACCGATTTTTGAACAAAGACTGATATTTTCTGCAATCTTCAGCGGACAGCACCAGAACACCATGACCGCCTTTTTCGAAATCAGGCCAGACAAACGGTACTTCCGGATACTCATCCTGTAAAGACCACTGACTGTTGCCAACTTCCAGCACCAGCAGCCCCTGGTCATCCAGGTAATCAGCTGCCTGCGCCAGAATGGTACGGGCGAAATCAAGCCCGTCATCTCCGGCGGCCAGACCCAGCTCGGGTTCGTGGGTGAACTCTTCCGGCATATCGGACATATCTTCAGCATCCACATAGGGTGGATTACTCAGAATCAGTTGATACCTGGGACGCTCTGGCAAAGCATCCAGAAAATCAAACAGATCCGACTTAATGGCCTGCACCCTGCCCCAGAGTTCGTGGCGATCAATATTGATGTTAGCCACTTCCAGGGCATCTTCAGAAATATCCAGCAGATCCACCTGGGATTCAGGAAAAGCATGGGCTGCACCAATGCCAATACACCCGGAACCGGAGCACAGATCAAGCACACGGCTGATCTCTACATCCCCCAGCCACGGCTGGAACTGCTGGAGAATCAGCTCGGCAATGGGAGAACGGGGGACCAGCACCCGCTCATCCACATAAAATGGCATATCACAGAACCACGCCTGATTGACCAGATAGGCCAGGGGTTTACGACTGACCGCCCGCTCTTCAATCAGGTTGGCCAGTTTTTCACGCTCACGATGGGTTAAACGACTGTCAAGATATTGGTCTGGAAGATCCCAGGGCAGCTGCAATACCTGGAAAACCAGATGCAGGGACTCATCCAGCGCATTATCACTGCCATGACCAAAGAACAGCCCCGCCTCATTAAAGCGGGTTGCTCCCCAGCGTACAAAGTCTCGAATAGACACCAGCCCTTCGCAGGACTCATTGGAACCTGTCACATTTGCTCCTTCGGATTCGTAACGCCCGGAATTTTTACGCTGGGCCGAACCCTTACTGCCTTATATAGGCGGCATAAAATAGCATATTCCCTGCTCAGGGGTAACGGCTGTTTAACAGATAGCAGACAACCTGTGGTGATCATCAATCGGAGAGAAAATAATCAATCGTTTCCGGCTTAACATCATTCAGGGATACGTACCAAGGACTAAACCGCTTTGCACTAATTGATGAGTATCTGCTCAGAATACGGAAGATAGCTTTTCCCTGAAATACGACAAGTGCCAAAATGAGTAGTAGGATGAAGGTATTCTGTGTTTTTTTCAGCATAGCCATAGCGTCCAAAGCATTATGTACTGTGTCGTTTATGAAGAGCTTTAATAAACGAATATTGATGTCTATATATTAGTCGTTTACTTACACGTCACAGGATATTTTCGAGAAAAAGTGTCCGAAGCCTTGTGAACTTTTTTTAAAAAAAATAATCAAAGCATTCCCCTGTAATATAAAAATGGAGACGACAGATGATAGCCACTGGTGGAGCAACCAATAGCCATATTCCTGGGAATTACAGCCTGCCTGGCAGTAGTCATTCAACTCGTGGACAACAGAGCAGTGAGGCACGGTCCTGCTCCTGGACTCAGCATAAAGTTGACAAATTGCATCTGAAAACAAGGGGACCGGATTCAGCATTAATGGAAGCAGCCAAACATAACGATACTAAACTGATCAACCGTATTCTTGACAGGCACCCGACATCTTTGCGACTTTGCTTGAAGCAACAAAATCAAAACCCGGCCATTCAGGCTGCAGTCCATGGCAACACCGAAGCATTTCAATTGTTAATTAACTATGGAGCATCACCGAATACAGTGTTGGCGAGTAAGAGTTATGAAAAACCTCCCCTCCCACTCCTGTTCCCTCAAAGGGGCAGGCACTCTAGCTATTCGCCTGCTAATTTCACATCAGAAACAATGAAGGTGTTACTGCGAAGCAAGGAAATCGACCTGAACAGTATCAATGATATTCAAGATTCATATGTTTCTATGTGGATGACACCAACGGAATTAGTAAACAGCCAGGCAGGAGCCAAAAACAGAGGTAAAATCAGTGCGTTACTTGCCAGCGATCCCAGAACCCAGGTAAATACAAAAATAGAATTTTTCTATCATGGAGGATTTAAATCTTCCTTTCATATTGAATTTCCTCGTGAATCATCATTTTATAAAACAAGTAAAGGAGTGACTGAAGGAAAGATCCCTGTTAGCCTTATCGGTCAGGCAATATTGTTAAATAACCCCGATTTAGCACTTACGCTACTTGACCGCCCGGACCTGAATCCCGGAGAGCCCGAAGGAACTGCCGAAAACCTGCTAACTATTTTCATTGATAAATTATCAAATGGATTGTTTTATAACCTAGGAAATCCCCTGAGAGAAAAAATGGTTGCATCCGAAGAATTTTGCAGGCAAATCCTGGACAGTGACTCATTGTTAGCCAAGGAGCGATTCCTCTTACTCTTATCTATGGATTTCCAAAGCAGGGATATCCACGACAACGATAAACTTGACCGGCTTAATTCCGATGAATTGAACGCACACATCAGATATGAACTCTCTCAATATGGCAATAGAGAATCTGTCGAAAGAGAGGTTAAACACCTCTCAACCCAGTTATAAATTGCTAACGACTGGTTAAACGTCAGCAGATAACCTGCTGTGATCATCAATCGGAGAGATAATACTCAATCGTCGCAACCACCCGGACTTTCTTGATATGAGGGTTATTCCGGTCACGATCACTGATGGAAAACTGCCCCTGGGAAGCTCTCTTGATTTTGCCCAGCTCGCTTTGTGAATCCGAGGCAAACTTTTCCGCCACTTCCCTGGCCTTACGGGTCGCTTCCTCAATCATTTCCGGCTTAACATCATTCAGGCGGGCAAACAGGTACTCCGGCTGTGAACCGTAATGACCTCCGGTAAACACAATGCCCTCCCGGCCAAGGTCCGACAGATTGCCCATCACCGAGCGCACCGCTTCAATATGACTGGAATAGATAGTAATGGTTTGCAGGGCAGTATAACGAAACTCCGGGCGACTGCTGCTGCCATAGTTATTAGCCGATTTATCGGTAATATCAGGCGACATCAGACTAATGTCTTCAGCCGCGATACCACCCTTTTCCAGGAACTCCCTGATGCTGTCAATATTGTTTTCAATCGTGCCATAGAGAGCTTTCAAATCATTATCGGCCGCTGAAAACTGAATAGGCCAGATCACGACATCTGCCTGATACTCCCTCTCTGATAACCCTTTGACTGTGACACTTCTTTCATACTGCTTGTACTCAATGGCAGCATTCGCCAACAAATACCCCAGACAGGAAAGCCCCAGAAAAACAGAAATGCCCAGTATCAAGGCACTGACTCTACCGGTACTCATATTGCTTACACCTGATCATTTTGTTGAAAAAATAACGAACCCCATCTTTGGGTTCACCCGGTAAATTATCAGATTTTACGCTAAATCCGAATATTTCTTACTTTGGGCTATCACATGAGACAAACCTCAAGGGATATTCGCTGCTTTTATTGTCACGAAGAACATTGCCCATCTCACAGGACACGCTAGAATTCTGGTGATTAAACGTGAAGGAAGCATATAACATGTCGTTTAACACGCTCTTTTCGGTGGACAGTAACGCATCGGCGCATGGAGATTCTACGTTTCTACCCGTTAACTATTTATGCGCCGCCTCAAGTACTTATGTCGTTAAATAAGAAAAGGAAAAGAATATGCTCAAGATAGGAAGTATAAGAGATACACCATCATTCCCACGAACTCCTGATGATGAGCCCGCAAAGAAAGCGATT
This sequence comes from Endozoicomonas sp. ALB115, assembly GCF_049310245.1. NCBI lineage: Bacteria > Pseudomonadati > Pseudomonadota > Gammaproteobacteria > Oceanospirillales > Endozoicomonadaceae > Endozoicomonas > Endozoicomonas sp. ALB115. The sequence continues at coordinate 104,920 of NZ_JBLYZG010000004.1, forward strand.
AAAAAAGAAATACCTGACAGTGATGATCAGCATTTACCAACAACAGGCCTTGTTGAGCGCACAATTGCTTCAATATCCGGAATCAGCTCAACAACTTCAGGAATCAGCTCAGAGAGTGACTCGTCTTTAACAATAACCGGAATCAGTTCAGATAGTGATTCCTCATCAACTGTCAGCCGAAGCAGTTCAGAGAGTGACTCTTCCTCAACAATCTCAGAAAGCAGTTCAGAGAGTGACTCTTCCTCAACAATCTCAGAAAGCAGTTCAGAGAGCGGCACCACCTTAACAAAAACTGAAAGCGGCTTAGGTGATTCATTCTTAGCGATAACCGGAAGCAGCCCAGACAGTGCCTCCTCTTCAACCACAACCGTAAGCAGCCCGGATAGTGACTCCACTTTAAACACAACCTCAAGCAGCTCTGTGAGTAGCTTCAGCTCACTGTCGTCATCAAGCATGTCTGAAGGAACAACGTTCCGAATTAGTAATATGCCGATTGACGTGCTTACTCAAGTGCAATTACTTGACCGGCTTAGCTACATGCTATCAGATTATCCAGAGCTATCTTCTATTACCAGAGTTGAAGGGATTCCAAGCAAAGTTGAATTCAACACAATTTACGCAAAACTTCTTATCAAGTTACATTATGAAAATACAGGTCATGATTCCGCAAAAATATTTTCGATGATTGAGCCAATATGCAAAGGAATTTTGGAAAAACTAAAGTAAATTGCTATCAGACTTTTTTGGCGGATTGCAGCAGCTCCACTCGCTTATTCATCATATCCTGGTATGAGCCTTGTTGGGTGACACTATCCAGAACCCGGGTGAGGTGCTCTTGCAAATGCTGCCTGAGACTCCCGGGTGTTTCATCGGATGTATAGCGATCAACAATCTGCTCAATGGCCGTAGTGATCAGGCTTGCCGAGTTCAGAATTTCAGCAGCCACTGTCGGTTCACCGGCTTTCAGTGCTGCAATGGCCTGCTTCAGTTTGTCCACCACTTCTTTATGCTGGCCTTCTTTGACCAGGTCTTCTTTGATCTGTTCTTCCCGTAATCGCTCTTTCAAGAGCTCGAAAAATTCTGCATTAGACATAGCTTCAATAGCAAGCAGTATGCCCCTCTGGGCGACCAGAATGCTCTCCAGGAACTCTTCACGGGTTCTGATTAATGGCTGCAGATCAATGCCCAACCTCTGGGACAATAGACTTAACCGCACATGTTCCGGCATTCCATAGAGGTCTGCACTGTTCTGCTGAATCCCCTTGCCACTATGAACAGATGACTCCCCACTGTTGCGATTGATCGACACAATATTATCAATCACCCTTTGCAGCGCCAGTGAGCCGGTATTTGCATCCGATGGGAACACGTCAGCAACAACGCTTAATACCTGAAGAGGGGCTGATGATCCTGCTGCCAAAGCTTGCTGAATGGTCTCTGTCAGCTGTCTGACATTACTTTCGTAGACGCCCAATACTTCATCCGTATCCGTGGCTTCTGGCAGTGCCGACTGCACCTTTGTCACCATATCCTGTAATGGGGTGGATGCAGGCACCTTGACGGTTGAGCGTTGAGTCCCTGCTGCCAGGTTATCGACGGTTGATCGCTCCCGAGGTGGCTGTTCAGATGCCGCTTCTGACAAGGACGCTGATAAGCTACCCGGCAAAGGCTCGGCAGCTGCTCCTGTAGATTTTTGCCCCAGAGAGTCTCTGATCACCAGGGCTGTTGATAGGAGCCCCTTAATTTCTTCAGAGGAAGCCACCATTGCGCCAGGAAGAGCCGGTTGCAGGGCAGGAACCAGAATCACAGATGCAACAGGGAAATCTTCAGTCCTGGCTGCCTGACCCTGTGAGACAGAGTTCGACTGTTGGTAACCGGAAGCCACCTTATCAACCTTCTCTTTTGCAGGCTGCCCGGCCAGAAACTCTGGCGGCACAGGTTCCAGTCGGCTGGGCTGTATATCCCCGGATACCTCACTCATACCCTCACTCCTTGCAGTGTCATCAAAACTCGTTAATCATTTTTTCTACCCGGCTTACCTCAGGACTGGTGATGCCGGATTCATGGGCCATTAAAACCGACGCCCGATAAGCAAGCCTCGCTTTTGGATACTGCTCCAGGGCGACATAACAATCGCCCACATAAATCATCGGATGCGGGTCATTGGCATCAAGAGAAATGGCGTACAGATAGGTATCAATGGCCTTACCATAAAGGCTCACCATTTGCTGGCAGGCACCAAGGCCAGTGAAAAAGCGGGGATTCCACTGATTATAGAGACAGAGAAATTGAAACAGGCGGGCAGACTTCTCGTACAAACCATTATTATATTTCAGATACGCCAGTTCATAGATGGCTTCCTGCGCCTCCTCACTGATATTACTGGCTTCAGCAAGACTCCCTCCCCTGGCCATATAATCCCCCACAATGGCCATTGCCTGGGCATCAGGCGAGCTGAACACTGAATCAGTCATTTGCTGCTTCCCTGCAGATTAGAAAGACGAGTTGTTCTATATAGGTATAGTACCTTTACAAACCAGCTCGAAGGTTTTTATCGGACTCTTGAGCCCGGGGGACACAATGCCTCAAAGAATTGAAGATGGAATGGGACAACATCATTTCCAGCATCAGCCACCAAAACAACCTGAACCTGTAAAAGGTTGCCTTGGCAGGCACCCTGTAACTCCAGAGACAGGACAATGTTATGTAAACGCAAACACCGCCAGGGCCGTCAATGGGAAAACTCAAAGGCATCTTTTGCAACGAAACGTTCACTCCAACGCAGCCCTTTATCTGCAGCGAGCAGCACCTGTTACCTTTCAGGGGGCCACTATCGATAAAGAGTACAACTACCCGATCGTGCCTAAAAAAGATTTACTTAAGGTCAGGAAGTTAGGCAAAGGGACTTATGGCTCAGTGGTGCTTGTGATACACAGATATACCCATCAATACCTTGCCCTGAAAATGGTGGGTAACGATACTGATCGCAGGCAAGAGTGTGCACAGTTGATAAGAATTCAACGGGCAATAGCAAAAATCCATGGTAACACAGAGAATATTGTCAACCTTATTTCCCTGAGTCGAGGAAGGTCAGATAGAAAATATGTTCTTATGGAGTATGGGGGGCGGGATTTACTGGGCTCATCAAAAAAGTATGGCCGTTTCAGGGGGAACGAGCTTAAAAGAACTTTTTTCCAGGCTGTTAAGGGCGTTAACACCCTGTTTAGAGCCGGTTACCAGCATCATGACATTAAACCTGCAAATATCCTGATTAGTAGAAAAGGTGTTGTGAAGATCTGCGATTTCGGCCTGGCAGAAAAAATGGGCAGGGGAACTCAAATTGGCAGAGGAACACCAGAGTATATGCCTCCGGAAAAACTGTATGATTTGCGCGGCGGCCCCATTGACAGAGCTGATTCCTGGTCCCTGGGGTGTACATTTGCTGAACTGCGCTTAGGTTACCCTGTCATGATCGGTACTCGCACTATATGGGAAAGTCACAAGCTCCCTGGTGAGACAATAGCTCATCTGAAAACGATGCGAGAAGAGGCATACCAGCAGCTTCTGCAACGGGAAGGCAGGCAAGCAGCTGAGTTATTCAGGTCATTAACCAAGCTGCATCCTGGTGACCGGCTGTCCACCACCCAGGCGCTGAAGCACCCTTACTTTGCTGCTTGCTATTCTTGATATATTCAGAAAGATACATAGCATCGGATCATGACATGGAACGTTTCAACGTAACCTCGCCCTTAAATATAAACCCTGAACAAATCAATCTGGCTGAACCAAAAGCAGCAAATTATTCGGGGATCGAAGAAAAAAAAGGCACCAAGATACTGGATAGCGATGGAAAACTGGTCTCTAAATGGGGACGACGTATTGAAAATCACTTTAATAAAGCGTTTATTGACGAAAAAAAATCCGTTCCGAAAGCCAAGATGTATGAATTTGAAAAATGCATAACCAACAGACGTATCGAAGTATTAATGGAAGAAGTTCAAGAAGATCAGGAAGGTAAAAACAGATCAGACCACGTTGACAGTATTTTAAAACTTCCCGATGAAATACCAGAAGAGTGTACTTTTTTTGACAAGAATCAGTTCAGGAAGCTGATCGAATCAGATACTGAAGTCTATCTCTCCCATGAAATCAACCGTTGCAAATCGGGTGCAAGCCTTGTTGCATTAAAAAAAGAAGTCAACCGGCTTAAGGCAGGCAATAAGCTACCAGCCAACGTGATCGACTCACTCAACCAAAAAATACATGATCAGATGGCAGTTCTGGTGAAGGCTATGCCGAACCATCTTAAAAGCATCCCCTACGATGGAGACCCGGAAAAAGACTTTAATATGGCCATGAAAAAATGTAATGCCATCAAAAACCTCTTTAATGCCGCTGAGCATATTGATAAAAACCTGGCTGTCAGGCTTGAAAAAGAAATATGTGAGATGATGGTTAATTCATTCTCAAGCGATGTAAGTGAAATCAAAAAGTTATGCCTTGCCCGGAACAATCTGAAAGAGAGTGAACAATTATCAAAAAACATTCAAAATTTAAGAGAGGAAACAGTAGAACCATTTCTTAAGACAGTTGCCGTAAATCCAGAAAAACACTACCAGAAAATTCAAGGCAGTACAGAAAAAGCAATAACGGAATTAGAAAATCAACGCAAGATAACCCCTGACAACACAAGCAACCTGAACAACAAAGTCAGTAAAAGTTCGATAACAGATAGCACTGAAACACCTCTTGTGCAAAAAGATGGGCAGTCCAATGTGCTTCTTGATCTTCAACCAGCTGAACCTATCACTTTTCAGGGTGCCCCAATCGATCCTGAGTACAACTGTGCAATCATACCCAAAAAAGAATTAAAAAAGAGCAAGACATTAGGCAAAGGAGGTTTTGGCTCTGTGGTTCTTGTAAAACACAAGCGTACCAATCAACAATTCGCCCTTAAAATTGTTGGCGATGAGACTGAGCGCAGAGATGAGTGTGCAAAAATGGTAAGAATTCAGCGGGCAATAGTAGCAACCGGTGAGAACACAGAGAATATTGTCAACCTTGTTTGCCTGAGTCGTGGAAAATCCGATCAAAAATACATTCTTATGGAATATGGCGGTCATGATTTACTGAGCTCATTAGAACAGGATGGTCTTTTTAGAGGTGAAGAACTGAAAAGCACTTTTTTTCAGGCTACCAGGGGTATTAACACGCTATTTAAAGCCGGCTACCAACACCATGATATTAAACCAGAAAATATTCTGATCAATGGAAAAGGTCTGGTGAAGATATGCGACTTCGGGTTTTCAGCAAAAATGGACAGGGCCACTCCAGTTCTCAGCGGAACACCAGATTATATATCACCGGAAAAAATGTATAATTTGACCAAAAAACCTAATGTCAGAGCAGACTCCTGGGCCCTGGGATGTACTTTTGCTGAAATGTGTTTAGGTGGTGATCCTATAATGCCTGTTACTCAAGATATGTGGGAACGTAAGATGTCTTATAAAGAGGCTTTAGCCCAGCTAACAGAAGCGAGAGAGGATGCTTACCAGAAACTTCTGGAAGTGGAAGGCGAACAAGCTGCGGATTTTTTCCGGGCTTTAACAGAACCGGACCCTAAAATGCGCCTGTCCCCCACCGAAGCGCTTGAGCACCCTTACTTTGCGTCTTACCATTCCTGATAAGAAGCAATTCTATTTGCTCCTCCAGATCCGAGTCGCCACGACAGGCATCGATAAAGTCTCTCCTGACTTGAGTTGTCTGTTGACTGGAATGCCAAAAGCATATTTATTGATCATGAGATCAACCCAGACAAAAAGCCCCAGCGTTCCTTAAAATTGAACTTATTGCTGACTTGATTATCAAATGAAGTTGCCGGTTTACCACTTCTTAATAATAATCTGAGTAACGACACCCTTGATCTACAAGGATTATTATCTTCGAGTCGGAAAAAGACTGGTTATCCTGTAAATTAACTGAAAATTTATGAGATTATATTATGCAGCCAGTAAACTCCCTAACCAAACTAGCTGAGCCTTCTAATTATTCAATGGCTGGAGAGTGTTCAGATAATAAGTGTTCAGATAATAAGCGCACAGATAACAACAGCCCAACAAATAAATACATTAATTACAGCTCACCTGAAAGATCAGGTAAAAATATACAAAAAACTCTAGCCGAGCATGAGACGATTACTGTTGTTGAGCCCAAGGTTGCTCACGATCCTGAACCAAACGACTCAGCTTCTTTGTTACCATCTGCGTCATATCCATCTTTAGGTGCTGAAACAGAAAAAACCTGTTTTGATGCTGAATCAGAAGCTATCGTCATGGATATTGCCAGAGAAATGGAGTCAAAGGTGTCGGCTGATATTTCTCTCCCGGATGGTTGGAAAATAATGCCAGAGACAACACCATGCAGCGACTATATTGAAGGATTAGTAATTGACAATACTGGAATGCCTCGAATTCAATACAGTGGAAATACAGCCATTTATGATGCTCGCTTAATTGCATGCCAACTAAATTATGAGAACGCTTTACAAAAACGGACTGAAATTCAATCTGCTGAATTAATTGAACAACAGCAATTGGCAGCTTATAGTCAGCTAAAAAAACTGATGGGTGCAGAAGTTTTTCAATGTTTTGCTGTCCAGCTTGATAACATATTATATAATGGTATGGCACATCTGGGTTATGGGTCACGTCTTTTTGCACAAGTTGACACAGTCTTAAACTGGTACGATACAGAACAAAACAAATCAAATGTTGAACAATTTTTGCGTGGTGAATTTAAAGGAACGAAAGCAGCTATTAAACTTGAGCAATTCATCGAAATGTTCGTTATCCATGAAGATTTAGATTTAATAACAAGTCTTTGTACAGAACGAGATATTGGAATTTTCAATGCAATGTTCAGACCAATTCCAAATCAAGGAAACATTTATGAGCAATGGAAGCAAATAAGAGACAATCCACAATCTCATCAACACGTTACACAACATGCATCTCTAGCAAGATCCCACTCAAAGGAGCGTATTTGTACAAGAGAAGATATTAGACTTGCCCAAGCAAGGATCGCATCAACTCCAAATCAAGAAAACATTTATGAACAAGGGCAGCAAAGAAGAAACAATCCACAATCTCATCAACACGATACACAAGGTGAATATTACGCAAGATTCCGCCCAAAGGAGTGTATTATATTCTAGGAATGATCTGGACTAACCGAACTTAATACGTACTATCTATCTGATTCGATAGTCTTAGCTTTCTTGGCAAAACGCTAGAAAAGGTAAATGGCGGTGAGGGAGGGATTCGAACCCTCGATACGGCTACAAACCGTATACTCCCTTAGCAGGGGAGCGCCTTCAGCCTCTCGGCCACCTCACCGTTTCAATATGGCGCGCTCGGGAGGATTCGAACCTCCGACCGCCTGGTTCGTAGCCAGGTACTCTATCCAGCTGAGCTACGAGCGCGTTGTTTGAAGCGACGTGAAAGATATTTGAATCAATTCAATTCGTCAATCACTTTTGTTGACTTGGCGCGCTCGGGAGGATTCGAACCTCCGACCGCCTGGTTCGTAGCCAGGTACTCTATCCAGCTGAGCTACGAGCGCCCTGCGTCAACGGAGACAAACTATAGAGATTTCATTGGGTTGAGTCAAATACGGTTTTTACGGATCTGTTCATATCCAACCAACTGTTTCATGAACTTTGTAATTTAATCGTTGTCCTAAGAGTCAGGGTATCAAGCTGCCTCCGTATTGCCTTATTTTTTTATTAATGAAACAAACACTCCAGCACTGTACACGACAAAAATCAGAAGTAAGTCAGCAGGATCCAATGGTTGTGATTTGCAATGCAGAGCCTTGGCGAGCCATTGACGATTATCTCCGGAGATGGCAAATAGAAACCATGTTTCAAGCGATGAAAGGCAGAGGCGTTAACCTTGAGGAAACTCGCCTGAAGGATCGGGATAAAATATCAAAATTGCTCTGTAGTCTGGCATTAGCCTTTTGCTGGGCATACAAGACGGGGGATTGGATAAATGAAGCAACCCCGATCAAGGTAAAAAGTCATGGACGTAAAGCACAGTCCATTTTTCGTGCAGGGCTGGATTATCTCGCCAGAATTCTCAATCACGTGAATACTTGGCTGGAAGAAATATATGAAGCAGTAGAACTGTTATTTGAGGTCAGCTGGGAGAAGGCCTCATGAAAATTGTCGTGTACAGTGCAGGCAAATATTATTTAACTCGCAAAAGCCTTTTTGATTGACACCACTTTCCTGTTGCTGGTCGATAAGGTTTTGCCACTGTGCAGAAGTGCGGCGATTCGATATCTTTTGATGCATGGCTCGCTCCTGTTCTTGAAACAGGTGAAAGCGTGGCAGTCAAAGGCAGGTTTTTGAAGACGTCCTCAAATAAGCGTTTACGTCTGGTTACCGATGTAAAACATCAACAGGCCCTAATAAGAATATCAGTTATAAAAAAAAAGTATTATTAGTAGATAAAGAATAATAGAAGAATTGAGAGCTACTATCATAATGGTGTAATGATCATTCATTACTCATGCGCTACTGCTTTCTTCCTCCCATTTTATCCGTTGGCCTACCTGTTCGAGGTGTATTTTATACGTAGATTATTACTATTCAAACTCTTCAGATCTTCCCACATCCAATATTCATTTAATGATTAAATTCGTATTCAAAGGCTTTTCAGATGAAGCACTCTCTCATAGCAAGCCTATTCACAGTAGTGATTATTAACCTTACATTTATCTTCAACGCACATGCTATTACTCTGGACTTTGAAACAAGAGTGATACATGGCAGACAGATCGAGGAAATTCTGGATGGAAAGCCACTGCCACCCAATAACCCCCATCAAAAAGTCAGGGATTTTCTGATTCAGGAAAAGTTGAGCCAACTTGCAGTTACCAGAGGTTTAACCTGCACCCCTGAGAGTTTCGCCGCGCTCGGAGGACAGCAACTGACGGAAGCTATTCGTAAAGCTGAGTTGGCATGTATAAATAACTTGTTTTCAGTAACAGGAATCATTAGTAGCCAACTGTTTAGTCAGGACAAAATGATAACTGTAGCTAATGAAGTAACTCGTTTTTCACAAAATTATACTGGCGATAATTCTGAGGGTTTACAGCAACTGATCCTCTATTTAAGGGCTGGGTATTATGTGCAATTTTATCAGCCAGACACCGTTGGGGATTATGACTCCCGTCTTGCCAGTGCTATGCAGCAAGCTCTTGATTCATTCTTTGCCAACCCAAACGCCTTTGCTGTTTCTGACAAAAATGGTGAGGTGTTGTCTGAAGCAGTCACATTAATTGATAGCTCCGCCCAGAATACCCGTTATATTTTTGTCATAAAGCGTCTACTTACATCCTATAATCAGGAGTTTGAAGCCAGCAGAAATATGACTATTGCAGTTAATAATGGTATGACAGTTTTGTTTCGTGGACACCAGCTGAAGCCATTTGTAACGGCTATAGAAAGGGATACGACACTTCTTGATGACTTGTATAATTTTTACAATACGAAACAACATCTTCTTGGAACAGACAATGAATATCTTCTGGTTAATGTCGTCCGGGAGCTTGGGCGCTTTGTTCAGCACAATAAGCTTCAGCCAAAGGTAAGCGGACAACTAAATGCAATTCTGAGTCAACAAAATAACAGTGAAAAAGGCACGCCATTATGGCTGGTTGCCGCTGAAATAGCTTCATATTATGACAATGAAAACTGTGAGCATTATGGCATTTGCAATTTCAAGGAAGAGGTTGAAAACAATGCTCTTGTTTTCAATCATACCTGTAGTAAAACACTGAAAGTTCGCTCGCAAAATATGACGGTTGCTCAAGCAGAATGGATCTGCGATCAATTATCAGAGCAAGAGGAATATTTCCATAACAAATTACGGACCAACTTCCAGCCAGTAGCGAATGACCTGAACGATGACCTTGAGCTGGTGATCTTCAACACTGCCAAAGATTATAAAATGTATGCCGGTTTACTATTTAATATCAGTACCGATAATGGAGGAATGTACCTTGAAGGCGCACCTGAGAAACCTGACAACCAAGCCCGGTTTATTGCCTACGAGGCCGACTGGCTGAGACCTGAATTCCATGTCTGGAACCTTCGGCACGAGTATGTACATTACCTGGATGGCCGATTCAACATGGCAGGTGATTTTCGCCGTTCAACCTCCACTGATACCATTTGGTGGATTGAAGGACTGGGAGAATATATCTCACACCGGAATGAGTATCCTGAAGCAGTGTCCCTTGCTCGAACCAAACAATACCCATTGAGTACCGTTTTTCGAAATAGCTATAGCAGTGGTACAACACTAATCTATCGATGGGGTTATCTCGCTGTGCGCTTTATGTTCGAGCGACATCCATCTGAAATTTCTGAAATGCTATCCTTGACACGCAGTAATGATTACAAAGCTTACCGGGCATGGATAGACAGAATTGGAAAATTACATGATGATGAGTGGTACGGTTGGCTCGATACTGTTGAAAGCACAGATAACCAACTCTCGGATTATGGTCCACGGGATGATGACTCTATCCCTGACAATGGTGATGATGAGCCTGCTATACCTGATACTCCAGTCACTGATACTCCAGTCACTGACCATGATATTGAAAACTCCCAGTTACATAATAAAATACCCAAGGTTGGTCTAAGCTCTGGTAAAAACCCGTATTTTTATATCTATATCCCCTCCGGAACCAGAAGCTTGATTTTCACCATAGACGGCAGAAGTGGTAACGGAGAGCTTGAAATACTCATTCGACCAGATCAGTGGCCAAGCGACAGCGAGTACGAATTTTCAGAGCTCAGCCAAGGTGACAGGAAATCAATCAATATCAACCCACTTAAAACTGGCACATACTACTATGTGATGGTTAAAGGAAAGGGGCAATTCAGCTGTATTGAACTCATGGCCAGTTATAACTGAAGTGGTTTAATGACTTAGTACACCTCGTTAAGCACAATAGTGCAGTTGATGACGAGGTAAAAAGGTGAAGGTGGTCGTAAGCGTCCAAGCAGGGGGCAGACTCCCCCTACTTGTCGAGATCGGCTTTTAATGGATTGGCCCCGAATTTCTCTTTCCAGAGTCGCGGTATCAGTTCCCTGATATCACGGGGCCGGGTGGAGGCTGATACGCTGTAGAACATCAACCAGGTATTTGTAAGGATCGATACCCGCCAGCAGGCAACTGGTGATCAGCGTCTGGAACACGGCTATCTGCGCCTTTTTCTGTCCAGCAGAGTCGAGTTAGCCTGAGGGAATTTCCCCCCCAAGCTTCTCACAGATCCGTACGTGTATCCTGTCATACGGCTCTTGGTCACACATTTGATGCACGAAGTAATTCCCAGTGAGCAAATAAGTTCGGCCTCATCTTCCTCAGTTTTCCGAGCCTTCGCTCCGCTTCCCGAGTCGATATCCGGTATTTATTACTTGCCCACTTAATCAGTGTATATAACAGCGGTCTGTGCTAATTTGCGCTTCCAGAGGGTGAACGTTGACAGGCAAATATTATTTAACTCGCAAAAGGCTTTTTGATTGACACCACTTTCCTGTTGCTGGTCGATAAGGTTTTGCCACTGTGCAGAAGTGCGGCGATTCGATATTTTTTGATGCATGGCTCGCTCCTGTTTTTGAAACAGGTGAAAGCGTGGCAGTCAAAGGCAGGTCTTTGAAGACGTCCTCAAATAAGCGCTTACGTCTGGTTACCGATGTAAAACTTCAACAGGCTAAGAATATCAGTTATAAAAAAAAAGTATTATTAGTAGATAAAGAATAATAGAAAAATTGAGAGCTACTATCATAAAGATTTAATGATCATTCATTACTCATGCGCTACTGCTTTCTACCTCCCACTTTATCCGTTGGTCTACCTGTTCGAGGTGTATTTTATACGTAGATTATTACTATTCAAACTCTTCAGATCTTCCCACATCCAATATTCATTTAATGATTAAATTCGTATTCAAAGGCTTTTCAGATGAAGCACTCTCTTATAGCAAGCCGATTAACAGTAGTGATTATTAACCTTACATTTATCTTCAACGCACATGCTATTACTCTGGACTATGAAAGTACAGATAACCAACTCTCAGGTTATGGTCCACGGGATTATGACTCTATCCCTGACAATGGTGATGATGAGCCTATTCTACCTGATACTCCAGTCACTGACCATGATATTGAAAACCCCCAGTTACATAATAAAATACCCAAGATTGGTCTAAGCTCTGATAAAAACCGTTATTTTTATATCTATATCCCCTCCGGAACCAAAAGCTTGATTTTCACCATAGACGGCAGAAGTGGTAACGGAGAGCTTGAAATACTCATTCGACCAGATCAGTGGCCAACCGACAGCGAGTACGAATTTTCAGAGCTCAGCCAAGGTGACAGGAAATCAATCAATATCAGCCCACTTAAAACTGACACATACTACCATGTGATGGTTAAAGGAAAGGGACAATTCAGCTGTATTGAACTCATGGCCAGTTATAACTGAAGTGGTTTAATGACTTAGGACACCTCGTTAAGCACAATAGTTCAGTTGATGACAAGGTAGATAAGGAGAAGGTGATCTATCCGGTGCAGGTACTCTGCGAAGTGGTGCAAGTGGGGCGCAGTGGCTTTTACTGCTGACAGAAACAACAGACTCAGCAGGAGAACTCCAGGGCTGAACAGTCCCGTCTGGAGGTTGATGCACACTAATACCCTTACACCCCGTTCTTCCTGAGCGGAGTCGAAGGATGGGAGCACCGCACTTCGACTTCGCTCAGTGCGAACGGTATGGATATCAACGCTTGCCTGCATTGCCCTTGCATTGCCAGTATACCGACCATCCCTGGTCATAAAAGATGGGAGGACGAACCTCCCGCCAACCCATGCAAGCAAGTCTCAGGGGCAAAGGTGTCGCGACTTTGCCGTCCTGCATCGCTTCGCGTCCCGCCGCTGATTTTCCTCCGTTTTACATGCTCCCTGATCTGGCTTTCACTAAGGTAGATATCCCAGAGTAGTTCCAGTAATTGAGGCTGGGTAACGGCGCAGCCATGATGCTGGACCAACGCATAAGCCTGAAGCTGTGGGCCAAAGTGATGACCATGCAGATTGGCTGGCGGTTTGCCACTGATGGCTTTCCCTCCGGGGTCAACCATTGTTCAAGCCAGTATCGAATGGTCTTAACCCGAATACCAGCTCCTGAACGGTATAGGGCTCCCGACCGTGCCGAACAGAACCCTCTGGAATGTCCCCAGGAGCAATAGTATCTTCTTCAGAGACAGGTGGGCATTGCGGCTGGGTTCGTTGGCGTGGAGTTGACTCATCAGGTTTGTTCACTCAGATTTGTCTGTCTACCGGTGCTCGCTGGGGAGAGATCGAGAGCCTGGCAAATCATTGGGAAGGGCTTGTCCGGTTTATTCAGAATCCGGATGTTCCTATGGACAACCATATCGCTGAGCAGACATTACGCGGCCCGGTGGTTGGAAGAAAAAACTACTACGGTAGCGGAAGTGAGTGGAGTACAGAACTGGCTGCGTGGCTCTTTACTGTTCTGACGCCCCTTAAGCTCTGGAAAATAAATCAGAAACTGTGGCTGACAGGTTATCTTGAAGCTTGCATTGCCAATGACCGGCAACCGCCAGTAGATTTAAGCCAGTGGATTTGGCTGATGGATGAAAGTCGCCTCAACGAATTACGAATCCATGACCCGCCTGACAGCTAATGTCAATCCAGTCTGAAGGTCTTATGGGGCGGGGTATCCCTGCGTGGTGTACTTGCGTGGCCGGTATTAGCGAATAGTTACTTACGGATCTGTTCATATCCAACCAACTGTTTCCTGAACTTTGTAATTTAATCGCTGTCATAAGAGTCAGTATCAAGCTGCCTCAGTATTCCCTTGTTTTTTATTAATGAAACAAACACACCAGATGAATACGTTGGAATGAAAAAAACGATTTCTCCACCAAATACACAATCTGGTCTTGAGAAACCCAATTATGGATAATTTAGCTTCCACGCCTGGTATACCATTTCCTTCCTCAGTGCCTCTCAAGCACCCGGATTCAGGGGATGTGATTATTTGTCCATCCTGTCAGGAGTCTTGTTTTCAGGGCAGAAAAGCCAATCTGGTGCAAAGAAGGCCTGAGCATCGGACGATTCCAGAAGATCCCGCACAATGCCCGGTATGCAAGAAAGTCGTTGATTCACGAAATCTTTCTCCTGTTACCCTGGCCAATGAAATTTCCAAACTCCGGGAAAACCAATACCATGACCTGAGAGTTGCCCTCAGCATAGACGATCAGATGGCGGCCGCAGTAATTCAGGACCTGATGGGTAAAGGTGCTATTTTGCCTCTTGAAGAACGGTCCCGGGCCTTGAAAAAAGCTCTTGGGATTACTGACTATGAGGCGTCTTGTTACGAATGCATGAAGCATATTGCCCTGCAGATTTTGCCCTATTCACTTACAAAGCCAATGGGTATGTACCCGGTTATGCCCAGACATGCCACCGCCTTATGGCAAATGGGTGTCAGCCTCTCGCCGGAAGAACTGCATCAGGCTCTGATCGTTTTGCTGCAATCAATTGAAAGTGATGACGGCGATCCAAGCAACCATCGCCGTCTGATTCAGGAAGACCATATCAAATTACTGGTTCAGATCGCAGAGACCATTCCCAGTGAACAGTTGTCCGGGATCATGCAACCAATATTCAATTCTGAAGATGAAGTCAGCATGGGATATATCACGCTCTTGCAGGGAATAGCGTCCGACCCATCCTCCCATCGCCTGCTTGATGCCGCTTGCAATGATCTGGATATGGAACAAAAGTCCATTATTATGAGAATCACCCTGACGCTCAACAGTGATGAAGGCAGTAAGCTCTTTCGCTCCCTGAAAAACAGAAATGGCTCCCTGACACCAGAAGAACTGCCCAAAGCCCTGAAGGAAGTCCTGGGGAGAAACAGTTCCTGCTCTAACACCCTTTACGATTGCGTTATTGACTATGCTAACGACCTGTTTGATCTGGGTGCCCGTCTGGACCAGCTTGAGTGGGAAGAGGCGATGCACAAAGCAAACGAGCTAAAATACAATCGGGATAAGATGATGGGTGATCTTCATATCGCCTTCCTGAAACGAGACGAGACAGCGTTCAGTTTGTGGGAATCGACTCAAATGGATGCTCTGCTGAATTAATTCCCCCACCAGGGCGCTATCAGCTTTGACCTTTGAACAAATCTGAATCTTCGATCAGGTGCCTGTTTGCCTCAGTAATTATTTGAAAAGTCTTGTTACTCTCATCAACGTTCCCAGGGTTTTTATCAGGATGACACCTTAGTGCCAGTTTCCGGTAGGCTTTTTTTACATCATTCAGGCTGGCACCTTCCGTCAACCCCAATACATTAAGTGACTGTCGATTCTTTTGGACCATCTGCTCTGCAGAGAGTTTGCGCGGGGCACCTTTTGGGTGAATTTTCCCAACCGACTGGCGCAGATAATCTACGTTGCCATCGGACTCTCTGATCAGGTTATCCACTACTGCCCGTGCTTCCTCCGGGGAAAAGCCTTTTTTCTCAATTTGTTCAATCATCCAGGGGCGCAGTGTGTTGGCATTTTTATCACTTTGAGCATGAGGAGCATCAGAAACCCACTGCTGAAACCGGTTCAGGTCTGAGCCAGCGATGTTCAGCGCATTAACAATGGCTTCATGGGACCGGTCCGGGCGGTAGCCTTTGGCGGTGAATTGCCCCATTGCCCATTGATAATTTTGCCGCTGCAGTTCTCGAAAGGCAGACTGTGGGGTCAATGGCGTGGTGTTAACCATGATTTCCACCGAGCGATAATCATAGCCGCACTGGGTTAACACCCGTTCTGCCATAACTCTGGCAACAGAGGGGGCATAACCTTTGCCTTGGAATTGGTGGGTAGCCCAGTTAAACCACTGCAGCCGAAGAATTGCTGTACTGGTTGGCTGGTTAATCATGCCACTCTTATTGACTGGCTGGATAACCACGCCATTTATCACGTAGCCAGCTATTTTTTTGTTACGGTATTGTTTGGGAAGAAGATCCCTTTTAGGGACCGGATCCGTTTTACTGACTTTTCGTCCGAACTTTTTCCCGGATGCCGTCTCCTGACCTTGGGGTTTACCTGCCAGATGGTAAACACTATGTAGCCCGCCAATGCCATTCATGCCATCCATCAATTGTTTCCTTTTCCCAGTGATATTTAGTCAGGTTATCGGAGCAACGGTTGGCAGTTTTAATTCAGGCAGCCTTTCGGAAGGCTGCCCACAGGCAAGCACCACAGTGGGTTCTGGAAACAAAACACAACGTCAGTATTAAGTACGACAGACTCCTGAGTTGCCCACTTTATTATTCGCTGATGCCACATCTTTACCCACCATCATTTCAGGTGTTGCCCGGTAAAACAGCGTGACACTGAGGGCAAACGTCAGTAGTTCGGCCACCGGCAGGGCAAGAAAGGCACCTTCAAGCCCCAGGGTTTTCCAGAATAGAATGATCAGCACCAAGGGCAATACCAGAGAACGACTGACAGCAATCAGGGCGGACTGGGTAGCCGCATGCATACCGGTAAAATAGCCGGACAGGGTAATGTTGATACCGTTAAACAGAAACGTCGGCCAGATGACGGCAATGATCGACATGGTCAGCGCCAGCGTGGCCACTTCGTCACTCTGAATAAAGACACTGGCCAGCTCCTCAGGATAAACCAGCAGAGCCATCGCAAAGGTAATACCCACCATAATGGCAAGACCAACAGCCAGTCTCACAAAGCTGACAATACGCTCTGGCTTTCTGGCACCGAAGTTAACGCTGACAAGAGGCCCCAGGGCTTCTGCAGTGCCGTATGCCACCATGATGCTGAGCCACAGGATATAATTGACAATGGTAAAGGCGGCAACGCCGGTAGTGCCTGCTTCAATAATCAGAATCCAGTTAATAACGAACATGAGCAGTCCACCGGACATCTCATTTATAAACTCGGAAAAGCCATTGTAAGCAGCCCGGAACAACTCAGACCAGGAACCATAGGGTTTAATCAACCGAATGCGGGCCTGCCTGCCAAAGAAACGTACCATCAGAAACGCAGTACCCAGCGTATAAGCGATACCACTGGCAAATGCTGCGCCACTGACACCCCAGCCCCACATTTTGATAAACAACGCATCCAGTACAATGTTCGTGAAGGCGGTAAGCACCAGCCCGGCCAGGGCATAATTTGGCGCATCATCAACCCGGGCAAAATACGATAAGGTGTAAGCCAGCCCCATGAACAACATAAAAGGCGAAATTATACGGATATATTCCGTGGTCAAAGGCAGTGCTTCCTCGTCGGCTCCCACAAAAGCCGCGATATCCCCGGCGAAAAAGTGTGCCAGGCTGGACACAGTGAGGGCAAAGATAACAATCACCGTCAGGGATTTGGTAAAAATATTGGACGCCCTGCGTGTATCTCCGGCCCCCAGGGCTTTACCGGCAACCACCGCACCACCTACCAGCATCATGACACACAGGCCAAAGGATGAAAAACGCAAAGCTATTCTGGAGGCCACCCTCTCCCTGGTGGTGTCCTGTGGCTTTGCCGGCATAACTGCCCGCAAGGTTGCCGCCGAAATGGGTGCCGCTACGGGAACCATCCACCATCACTTTTCGTCGCTGGATGAGTTGAAAACCGAAGTAATCCGTTATGCCATATCATCATCCGTTGACTCCGACCTGGAGGCCATTAAGGGATTACCACCCTACGAAGCCCTGCTGCAGATGTTACTGCCATCAAACTTCCCGGACCGTGAGTTTGAAAACCGGGTGTGGCTCAGTGCTGCCGATGAAATGTGGCGCAATGAACAGCTGAAAACGGTCTATTGTGAGTCCATGGTCAGCCTGACAGACCTGATTGGAGGTGTGATTACCCTCGGCCAAAAACAAGGATTGTTTGATCCAGCCCTGGATAGCCGACAATGCGCCTGGAAGTTAATGGCCACCAGCTTCACACTGTCCAATTATTCCTACCTTGGTGATAGCAGCCTCAATCTTACGGCCATCGATGAGTTGGTGATCAACGATATCCGGCTGACACTGGGCATAAAAGATCCCGGGGTTGGCAAGATGCGCGTAAGTACCAGCAATCAGGCAACTGTCGCCTGGTGAGTAACAGGCCGGAACCTTTTTCAGGGTGATTGCTCTAAGGATCCTGAAACATATTCGGACTGATGGTAATTACCATGCAACCACTTAATGCCAGGGGCTATCCTGGCTGGCCACCAACCGGTGCTGCTGAAAATTCAGCGGCGTCAAAGGCATTAGTCGACACTGCTTTATCGGCTTGTGCAAAACAGATTCCCCCAAGCTCTGGCCCCGGCGATCTGGCAACATCCGATCGCAATGGATTACCACCACCCAATGGTCGCAAACGGTCTGTGGCAATGCAGTCCGGAGTCAGGACCAACGGCCTGGCTGTTACCGACGACAACCGTTGTGTGGGTGCCTACTCTGCCAACATACTCCCACTGAATTGCGCCGTTGAGTCCGGTGATATCAGGATGGTGGCGTGGCAACTGCAAAATGGTGCAGAGGTTGATGGCAGCAACGAACAATTGCTCAAGCGACCTGCCTGCCAGTCCCCCTCCAGGCTTACTCCATTAAGCCGGGCTGCCATATACGGGTTATCTGACATAACCCGGTTGCTGTTGGAGTCCGGGGCACCTGTTGACCACTGCGATGCCAAGGGCCTGACACCACTGGCTACGGCTGCTGGCCGGGGTAACATCAAAGTAATGCAGCTGTTGCTGGATTACCGGGCAAACGTTAACGGCAATACCATCGGCTTACGGACTCCCCTGACCCAGGCTGCCAGGTGGGGACAGGTTGAGGCGATAAGCCTGCTGCTGGAGCATGGCGCGGATATTGACCGCCATGTCCGCGCGGGGAAAATACTGCGCCCCATGGCTGTCTGGCGGAGATATGACACGGATATCTACTACTATGCCCACGCAGCGGAATCACCGCTGTCTCAGGCTGCCAAGCGTGGACAGATTAAGGCGATAAGCCTGTTGCTGGCCCATGGTGCGGATGTTCACAGCCATGTCTGCGGAGGGGAAACACCACTGTCCCAGGCTGCCCGGCGGGGACAGGTTGGCGCGATAAGCCTGTTGCTGGAGCATGGCGCGGATATTCACAGCCATGCCAGCGGGGAGGAAACGCCACTGGCCCAGGCGGCAAAATATGGACAAGTTGGCGCGATAAGCCTGTTGCTGAAGCACGGCGCGGATATTTACAGCCATACCCGAGGAGAGGAAACGCCCCTGGCTCAGGCGGCAAAATATGGGCAGGTTGAAGCGATCAGCCTGTTGCTGGAGCACGGCGCAGATATTCACAGCCATACCAGCGGAGCAGCAACGCCCCTCACTCTGGCGGCAGAGTATGGCCAGATTGGGGCGATAAGCCTGCTGCTAAATAGAGGGGCCGACGTTAATAGCCAAACGTCCGGAAGTGGGACACCACTGCGAAAGGCTGCGGTCAGGGGATATACTGAGATTGTCAGGCTACTGCTGAGTTATGGAGCCAACATTCAAAGCTGTGACAACAGCTATGGGGAGAATTCCCTGAGCAAAGCGGTCATGCACGGGCATGTTCACGTAGTCAAGCTGTTATTGGAACATAGTGCACAATGGCAAGGCCCGTGGAAAGGCCTGCTGAGACTGGCTGTTGAAAAAGCCCCCATCGAGATCGTGAAATTGCTGTTGCAGCATAATGCGAATGATGTAAACGGCCTTAAAAACCGAACATTTCCACCACTTTCAGCGGCCATCGCCAAGTGGGATATGGAGTTAGTGAAACTTCTGTTGCAATCGGGAGCCAATCCTGACTGCATCGATTGTGATACCTTTCCATGCACTTCGCTGGCTATTGCGGCCCAATCCGGGCGAATTAAATTTGTTGAACTACTGTTGCAATCAGGGGCCGATGTTCACGGCAGGACCACTGGAAAGTATACGCCCTTGACGCTGGCAGCAGCTCAAGGACATAACCAGGTGGTGAAGTTATTGTTGCAGCATAAGGCAGATGTTCATAGCCGTGACCAGGGTAAAGGTACCCCCCTGTTCTGGGCCAACGAAAACAGGTTTTATGAAATTGCTTTTGACCTGCTCCAGCACGGCGGCTGTCCTCAAAGAAGCTCGACACCGGATGTTATCCGAACAGTCACTCAGAAATTAGGCTACGACCCTCTGGAAAAGCCTCCCGGTCTGCAAACTTTGTGCAAGAGAAGGCTGAGGGCTGCGTTTGATAAACAAACAATGTCCTCTTTCAACTTGCCTTATTTGTTGAAAAAAGAACTTCTGAAATGTACGCCTGAATGAAAAATTTCCCCTGCAGCCCTGCCAGTAATGGCAGGGCGGGGATTGTCTGGCTTATTGAATCTTCAGCACCTGCTCTTCGATCTTCTTTTTCCAGATCTGCGGACCTGTGTTGTGTACCGATTCGCCACGGCAGTCTACCGCTACCGTCACCGGCATATCTTCCACTTCAAATTCGTAGATCGCTTCCATTCCCAGTTCAGGGAAGGCCAGCACTTCCGCCTTTTTCACCGCCTGGGAGACCAGGTAAGCGGCACCACCGACGGCGATCAGGTAAACAGACTCATTATCCCTGATAGCCTCAATGGCTGCCGGGCCGCGCTCTGCCTTACCGATCATACCGGCAAGACCGGTGCTCTCCAGCATGGTGCGGGTAAACTTATCCATACGGGTTGAGGTGGTTGGGCCAGCCGGGCCAACGGCTTCATCACGCACAGGGTCAACGGGGCCTACGTAGTAGATAAAGCGCCCTTTCAGATCAACCGGCAGCTCTTCCCCTTTGGAGATCATATCCACCATGCGTTTATGGGCGGCATCCCGACCGGTGAGAATCTTGCCAGACAGCAGCACAGTATCACCTGGCTGCCAGCTTTTGATGTCATCGTGGCTCAGATTGTCGACATTGACCTTGCGCACCCCTTCGCCCATATCCAGGCTGACTTCCGGGTAGTCATCAATATTCGGTGCTTTCTGATATACCGGACCATTGCCGTTCAAGGTAAAGTGGGCATGGCGAGTGGCGGCACAGTTGGGAATCATGGCCACAGGCAGAGAAGCGGCGTGGGTGGGGTAATCCTTGATTTTGATATCCAGCACGGTGGTCAAACCACCCAGGCCCTGGGCACCGATGCCCAGCTTGTTCACTTCATCCATAATCTCCAGACGCAGCTCTTCCACCCGGTTCTGCGGACCACGGGCACGGAGTTCATGAATGTCGATGGGTTCCATCAAGGCTTCTTTGGCCATCAGCATGGCTTTTTCAGCGGTACCGCCAATACCGATACCCAACATGCCGGGAGGACACCAGCCAGCCCCCATGGTCGGTACCGTCTTTTTCACCCACTCAACAATGCTGTCGGATGGGTTGAGCATAACCATTTTGGATTTGTTTTCAGAGCCACCACCTTTGGCAGCCAGTTCCACCTCAACGGTGTCTCCCGGCACCAGGGTCATATGGATAACCGCTGGCGTGTTGTCTCTGGTGTTTGTGCGGGCACCGGCAGGATCGGCCAGGACGGAAGCACGGAGTACGTTGTCCGGATGGGTATAGGCCCGGCGAACACCTTCGTTGATCAGGTCTTCAATGGAGCGGTCAGTATCAAAACGTACATTCATACCCACACGGACAAAAACAGTAACGATACCGGTATCCTGGCAGATAGGACGCTTGCCCATGGCGCACATTCTGGAGTTCACCAGAATCTGAGCCATGGCATCTTTCGCCGCCCTGGACTCTTCTTTCTGGTAGGCCTGATAAACCGCATCAATAAAATCAATGGGATGATAGTAGGAAATAAACTGCAGTGCGTCCGCCACACTCAGAATTAAATCATCTTCCCGAATCACAACATTCATTGGTTTTCACCCCTTGTTCTACGATTTTATTCCGCAATCCGACCTTGCCGATTTGAACCTGTGCAATAAACTGAGAGCATTATGCCCATTTGCACAGTTTTAACGGCAGGCAAACCTCATCTTATTTTGACGGGGATTATACCAACGCCAAAAGCTAATAACATTGATTAACCGCAGGAGAGGTAAAGTTTTCTCAAAAAGCGTCGCTACGGACGCTTAAGTCCGACAGGCTCCTAGGAGGCTGACGTGTACGATCTCCGTTCACCCTGAGCGGAGTCGAAGGGTGCTTGGCACGATCTATCAGAGTCCGGAGTTTCCGCCTTTAGGCCCTATGGGTCCTTCGATGCTTCGACAAGCTCAGCACTCAGGACGAACGGAGTGCGGAGGCACGACAACCCGTCAAACTCATTGAAACCATGTACTATGAGTACAACTGGTATTATCGATTGCAGGTTGTAAACTTGCACACCAAATTCACTGTGCAACATATCAGGTTTTTTTCCGTGCCGAAGATTCAATTTCAGGGCAACAGTTACCCGATGGATGAGAACGAGAACCTTCTGGATGGATTACTGCGCCAGCATGCCAGGGCACCCTGGTCCTGTCGGGCCGGGGTCTGTCACTCCTGCATGCTTCGGGTGACAGCGGGGCTTGTACCGACAGAAGCCCAGTCGTTACTGACTGCTGAGCAAATCAAAAAAGGCTATATTCTCGCCTGTCAGACCAAAGTAACTGGTAATTTAAGCCTGGCACTGCCTACCCGGGATGAAGTACCCGGCATTCTTACTGAGCTGACGTCACTCAGCTCAACGGAAGTCATCATCAAGTTATCCACCCGCCTGCCTTTCGAGGTTGCCATTGGCGAACATATTACCCTGGTATCCAATGAAGGCTTTGAAGCCACTTACCCGGTTACCGGCGTCAACGACGAGTCACAAACACTGGAGTGCATTATTGCTCGCTCCGCAGGGGGCAGCCCATTCAGTGCCTGGATTCACTCTGAGGCAAGAGCAGGCGACCGCCTGATGGTGATCAAGAATGGCTAATTACTCTCTGACCGGTAACGCATCAAGGGTTTTGTCATGCCCCATCCTTTCCGGATCCACATGATTTCTTGAGAATATATCGCGGGACATACAGCCGGTTTCTGCATTAACCAGACTGAAGGAAGGCTGACGCACCACCTCCTGAAAGGCGATCGTTCCATCTGGCATAACCACGGAGTGGGCAAGGTAGGCATCCACCAGCCCATGGGTATAATCAATCCCTTCTGTCTCAAAGCCCTTCAATACCAGAACTTCACCAGCCTTACACCCCAGCGCGATTTCATCACCGGTTACCGTACTTTTAATAATGGCCGGATGGCGACTGCCCAGGGGGAACTGAATGCTGCCGTAGTAATAATGCTCACCGTTGTCCCGGTGTTCCACCAGCACATCCCAGAAGGCCATAACATTCATAAACTCCCGGCCTCTATGATCCTTGACGATATTATTGCCGTGTTCACCTTTATCCAGGTATGAGCCTGCCACCTTGAAGCGGCGGGTAATGGCCTGATCAAAGTTGATGATGCCGGGATCCTGTTCTGCTGCAATCTGATACGCCACAGGGCGGCTGGGTAGAATGCTGACAGCGGCCTCTTTGGATGGTTTTGCTTTATCTGATTCCTGTTGCACCAGGGCAGCTTCGTGCTTTTTCTTTTCGGCTACTTTCTCTTCTCTGGCCTTTTCCTCTGCTTTCCGCTTTTCTTCAGCCACTTTCAACTCATCGGCTTTGGCCTTTTCTTCCGCTTTGCGCTTTTCCTCAGCCACTCTCAACGCTTCGGCTTTGGCTTTTTCTTCCGTTTTTCGTTTTTCTTCAGCCAGTCTCAACGATTCAGCTTTAGCTTTTTCTTCCTCTACCTTGCGTTTTTCTTCAGCCACTCTCAACGCTTCAACTTTGGCTTTCTCTTCCTCTGCTTTCCGTTTTTCTTCAGCCATTCTCAAGGCTTCGGCTTTGGCCTTTTCCTCCGCTTTCCGCTTTTCTTCAGCCGCTCTCAACGCTTCGGCCTTGGCCTTTTCCTCTGCTTTTCGCTTTTCTTTAGCCAGTCTCAACTCTTCGGCTTTGGCTTTTCTCTTAGCCCTGCGCTGTTCCTCAGCCAACCTTAACTCTTCCGCTTTGGCTTTCTCTTCCGTTTCCCGTGCCAGCCTCTGCTCTTCGGCTTTCTTTCTGGCCTGCTCCCTTGCCAGACGGGCCTCATTTACCCGGGCCAATCTTGCCTGGTCCTTTTCTTTAACCAGTGCTGACTTTGCCTCACTGACCTTGCTATTGTCCTTCTGTACACTCCCTGAACGCGGCCCTTGCTGCTCCCTCCCCTTATCGAGTTTTGCAGGCCTGACAACTTTTGCCACCCGTGCTTTTGAATCTCTGGTAATGGCGGTGTTGACAGGCATTTGACGTACAACACCTGTCTCATTTTCCACCTCAGGTTTTAAGGCTCTTTGCTGCTCTGCTGTGACTACTGTCTGCTCAACCGGCACCACCACTTCCTTTGCCCTGGTTTCGGACTCATTGTTACCGACCAGTACCACCTCTTCATTCAGGTTCTTTTCTGCCAACCGGATATCCATAAACTTCAGAAAAGTTTCTGCCTGCACCGGGTCGGTAAGGTCAAGGGCGGCAACCTGGTTATAGAATTTAAAATCCCTGGATACACTGAGGTTTTGTGGATTGATATTCGCCCTTCTTTTTTGTTGGAGCTTGCCACCGGACTCCCCGTCAGCCAGCACCGTATAGAGAGGCACACCATCGTCGCTGTCCTTATCGGAGGCTTCTGCCTTTTGCGCATGGGCGATGGTTGAGGAGGCGGCAATAATCACTGCAGCAGACAGAACGGTTATGGCTGACTTCACTGTTCTGCCAGCAAAACCTTTATCCGGATTTCCCATAAGACCTGCACCTTTAATATCATGTAAAAGGAGAACTTCGCCGTATAGCCTGAAAACAACTGAGCGGAGGGCTTCTGCAATAAGGTGGTATGAGCATAGACCATGAAAAAAAATCATCCATAAACCAGTGCAAGGCGTTAGAAATATATGATTTCACAGGGTTAGCTACTTATAATGTGCCAGAAAGAAATTGCCAGGTAAGACAAACTCCTTGTCGTTCGGGCCGGGACTGAAGAGGTGATGTATGGGAATGAAAGAAAATATCATCGATAAGCTGAATGAGTCCTTACAGAATGACTTAATCGATGTAACCAATGAGAGCCATCTGCACAACACGCCACCGGGCTCAGAGTCACACTTTAAGGTAGTGATTGTCAGTGAAGCATTTGAAGGGAAAATGCCGGTCAAACGGCACCAGATGATCTATGGACTGCTGGCTGACGAACTGCGAGAGCAGATTCATGCGCTGGCGCTACACACTTACACCCCCGTTGAGTGGCAGACAAGAAACCAGACCGCCCCGACATCACCGGATTGCCGGGGCGGCAGTAAAAAGTAAATAAGCGGCCTGTCTCTTTCGGGTGGCGGGTAACGGGAAGCGCTTAGTAATTGTCCTTAAATAATTCCGACTTTCAGAACTCACTCTCCGTTCATCCTGAGCGGAGTCGAAGGGTGCCTGGCACAATCTATCATGCCTCGGAGTTAACGCCCTTCGACAGGCTCAGGACGAACGGAGTTCGGAGGCTCCGAAATGTGTAAATTATTCAAGGACTATTCCTTACCAGAAATGCCGAATGCCAGTTCCTAACCCGCCACAGAAGTATGCAAACCACACTCCCGGTGTCCGTATACTTTTGTCGGGTCGTAGTAATCTTCCTCGATGGGCAGATCGTGAGTAACCAGGTACTCCTCAACATCGAGTTCCGTCCAGTTAAGGAGTGGTGCCACCCGGTAATAGCCATTGTTGGTCAGACTGACCACATCAAGGTTTTGCCGGAATTCAGTCTGATCCTTACGGATGGCGGTCAGCCAGTAATCCGGTGCTGATGCGTCCATGGCACGGGCAAAAGGCTCCAGTTTTACCTGCCGGGTAAACTCATCATGTTCCGGGGTATCAACCTCCGGCACACCACCGTAAATGGCATCACGAAAACCACGACTGTATTGTGGGTGAAAAACCCGGATATTAAGCTGCAAACGCCGAATCAGCTGATCAGCAAAGCGGTACGTCGCGTCAGTACCGTAGCCCGAATCGATCCAGACCACCGGGATATCCGGCTTGACCCGGGTGGCCATATGGATAATGGCCGCTTCATGGGGCCCGAAGTTGGTGGTCAGCACAGGTTTTTCAGCACGCTGGACGGCCCACTGGATAATAGCCTGCGGGCTCAGAGTCGACAGATCCTGATTAATCATCTCCAGATTCATTATTTTCCCCATCAATCCATAACTTAACAGCATGCACTATAAGAGTGAGGCTTTATAACCACAAAGATTAATATGGACTATAAATATTACTGAATTAAATGCTCACATCTTCAGTACTCAGCGCTGAATACACCAGCAACGATGAATACCCGGTCTCCGCTGGAAATCCCGATCAATGGTAGTAGCAGTGATCTCCTCAACACTGAACTTCTGCTCCAGTTCTTTGGCCAGCTGGAAACGTCGGAAGTTGTTGGAGAAATAGAGCACCCCACCCGGTTTCAGCCTGGCCATTGCCCGCTCGACCAACTCAACATGGGCTTCCTGCACATCAAATACCCCGCGCAGCCGCTTGGAGTTTGAGAAGGTAGGGGGATCCATAAAGATCAGATCATAGTTCCGTGTCTCCTGTTTCAGCCACTGCAGGCAGTCCGCCTGCTCCAACCGGTGTTTGCGGTCCACCAGGCCATTGAGCGCCAGATTCTTTCTGGCCCAGCCAAGGTAGGTATTCGATAGATCGACACTGGTGGTACTGGCCGCACCGGCCACGGCGGCATGAACGGTTGCCGTTCCGGTGTAGCAGAACAGGTTCAGGAAATCTTTACCTGCGGCCTCCCGGGCAATGCGCAGGCGCATTTTCCTGTGATCCAGAAACAGTCCGGTATCCAGATAGTCCCTCAGGTTCACCAGTAAACGACAATCCCCTTCTTTTACCTCAAGCATATCACCGGACTGCTCAAGCTTTTCGTACTGCCGCTTGCCAGACTGACGTTCACGACGCTTGAAGACCACATGACTATCCGGAATACCCAATACACCGGGAATCACTTCCAGCGCTTCCAGCAGACGCTGATGGGCCTTAGTCTCATCAATGCTTTTCGGTGCCGCGTATTCCTGCACATGAACCCAATCCCTGTAGAGATCGACGGCAACGGCATACTCCGGCATATCCGCATCATACAGGCGATAGCAGTCGACACTCTCTTTCCTGGCCCACTTACCCAACTGCTTCAGATTCTTCTTCAAGCGGTTGGCAAACATTTCACCACCGGCGGTGCTGGCCTTGAATAAGGTATTAGCCGCACTGTCCACACGGCTCTGCCCGGAAGCAGGCTGGTCAGCCTGTCGCTCACGAACATCATAGAGAAACAGCTTGCAGGAGAGCGCACCATTAAACAGGGTATAGCTTTTCTTCGGCCCCATGCCCAGACTTCTGACCAGCGCCTGTGAAGAGGTAAAGATCGCCGCCTGCCAACCCGGCGTCTGCTGTTTGATTTTTTCGCCAAGGTGTTTGTAGAGATAAACGAGACTGGCCTCATCACCCATACGCTCACCATAGGGTGGGTTAGCAATCACCAGTCCGGCTGGAATCTCCGGGTCAACCTTCAGACTGGCCAGCTCCTGTTGTTTGACAGTAATCAGCTTACCCAGCCCGGCACGCTGGATATTGGCCCTGGCTCTCCCGACAATTTTTGGCAGACCTTCATATCCGACGATGGTCGTCTTAATCGCAGCCAGGCCAGCCGTGCGACGGGCACGGGCTTCCTCCAGTACTGCCAACCAGATTTTGGGAATATGCCCCATCCACTTATCAAAGCCAAAACGGGCCCTGAGCAATCCCGGCGCGATATCCGCCGCCATCATGGCACCTTCAATCAGAAAGGTGCCTGAACCACACATAGGGTCCAGCAGTGTGCTGCCCTGTTTCGCCAGTTCAGGCCAGCGGGCACGGTACAAAATCGCTGCCGCCAGGTTTTCTTTCAGGGGTGCTTCACCGGCTTCCAGGCGGTAACCGCGCTCATGCAGGCTCTGGCCTGACAGGTCAATGGCAACAAATGCCCTGCCGCTTCTGGCGTGCACATTGACCCGCAGATCCGGCTTGCTGTTATCCACAGATGGCCGCCAGCCATAACGATCACGCAGCTGATCAACAATGGCATCCTTTACCAACTGGGAGCCAAAGCGGGTATGGGTGATATCCGGTGTCGAACCATTGAAATCAATCCGAAAACTGGAGCCCTGATCCAGATGATCATCCCAGTCAAACGACTGCACACCCCGATACAGCGAATGCTTGTCAGAAGCATCCACTTCGCCGATGCGCAGCAGAATCCGACTGGCCAGACGAGACCACAGGCAAGCCCTGTAGGCCAACTCAAGGTGACCGGCAAAGCTGACTCCGGCAACCGTCTCCGCCACTTCACTGGCTCCCAGTTCCTTCAGCTCTTCTGCCAGCAGGGATTCTACCCCCTTGGGACAACTGGCAAACAGAGTCAACATCGTTGTACTCATAACGTCATATTCCTGAAAAAAGCTAAAAAACAGCTCTTCTTAACTAAAAATTCTCAATGTTTTCTCAACAAAAGCTTCAGATTTGGATAAAACTTAGAATGTTGACTTTCCTTGGGTGAATACCTTCTTCAGTCGACACTTTACCCGCACTGTCTTTTGGGGGACAGTTAGCACTTGCGACTAGTTACCTCCACCACGGGGTGAAGTCAGCTGTCCGGTCATTCTGAACCAAGCCCGAGGCGCCAGGGAGGCCGTCAAAAACCATATCAGCAAGAGGCATTACCATGTTGAAAAGACTCAAAAGGGATAAATCAGATAGAGCCTTTAATAAAGGATACCAAGTGGGCCTGTCTGGCCGTTCCAGGGATATCTGCCCCCATCAGGAGGCAGATTTGCGCCAGTCGTGGTTAAGTGGCTGGCGTGAAGGTCGAGTTGATAACTGGGAAGGAATGACAGGAATCTCGGGGTTACACCGAATGTATAACTTCTCTCACTCCTATTCAGCCAACCAGCTCTGATTGCGCTGTCAACAAGCCCCGTCCGGGGCTTTTTGACATCACCCGCTTGATCAACGCGCTTTCTCATGCATCAACAGAATAGACGGCTTCCGCAGCCTCTCGGATCAACTCCGGCCCCTTATAAATAAAGCCCGAATATATCTGCACCAGGCTGGCCCCCGCCCGGATCTTATCAGCGGCCGTCTGAGCATCCATAACACCACCGACGCCGATAATCGGCAGCTTACCGGAAAGCTCACTGGCAAGCAGTCGAATCACTGCCGTGGACTTATCACTCAACGGCGCACCACTGAGTCCTCCCGCTTCCTCGGCTGTCGCAAAGCCGCTGACCTTATCTCGATCCAGTGTCGTATTGGTGGCAATTACGCCATCCAGCTCATACGACACCAACTCGGCAGCAACTGCGGCTATTTCATCGTCGGTCATATCCGGGGCAATTTTGATGGCCAGAGGAACCTGGCGACCATGGGCTTTAGCCAGTGACGCCTGTTCTTCCTTCAGCACTGACAGCAGGCTTTTCAAGGCATCACCATATTGCAGTTTTCTTAACCCCGGTGTATTCGGGGAAGAGAGGTTAACGGCAACATAACCAGCGTAGGGATATACCTTACGCAGACAGGTGAGATAATCCTGGTTGGCATCTTCAACAGCCGTGGTCAGGTTCTTGCCAATATTAATACCGATAATGCCTTGGTACCGGCTCTTTTGAACATTCGCGACCAGTTGATCCACACCCAGATTATTAAACCCCATACGGTTGATCAACGCTTCTCTCTCAGGGATACGGAACATTCTTGGTTTGGGGTTGCCGGGCTGCCCCACCGGCGTCACGGTTCCCAGCTCAAGAAAGCCAAAGCCCAGACTGCCCAGACCATCGATACACTCACCATTTTTATCCAGCCCCGCTGCCAACCCAACCGGATTGTTAAAGGTCAGTCCCATCACTTCCCTTGGTTTGGCAGGGACAGCAGGAGCCATCAACCGGGTAAGACCAAGACGCCCCCCCGCACTGATCATTTCCATGGCAAAATCATGGGCAGTTTCGGCAGAAAGGCAAAACAGGGCACTTCGTGTCAATTTATACATAGGAGTTATCGATCAGTATGCGCCAGACAAAATTCGGAGGATTATACGATCTCTAATCCCTTTTGTCTCTATGGATCCTTTATAGCAGCAAGAGCAAAATCATTTGGAACCGCTCTCCTTAAATTTGAACGATTTTGAAGCAAAATAGAGGTAATAACACCCACCGTCATTCTCTTTGGCTAAGGCCAAAATTCACTTATACCCCCAGATTTTACAGCCATACAGAGATGGCAATCTGCCATGCGTTGTCGAGCTTCTCAGCGCTGACCACAGGCTGCGAAATTAAAGGGTTAGTGCCCAATAAAATTACCCTGAGTCCCATACGCTTACTTCCGAAAACACTGAAAATTTCTGATATTCTGGCAGAGGTAAAAGCCAGTGCTTTGCGTAGCATCACTAATATTTTATTGGTAGTCTGATCTGTATTCAGGATCCGAAAAATGACTACCGGTTTGAGGTGGTAGATGGCCAGCAACGCCTGACCACGCTGACGCTGATTTGTGCAAAACTGTGTCAGCTCATCAGCAATGTCAAAGTGAAAGCCGACCTCCAGGAGCGCATCCTCCATGAAGACCCGTATGCAGACACCCCGGAAGAACCCCGCTTGCAGGTTCGCATGAAAGAGTACGAGCTGTTTACCAATCATGTTGTCATGGGCAAGCATGCTAATCTTCCCGTAAAACCGACTCATACTGAGAACCTGTTCATCAACAATTTCAGGGTCATTGGTGAGTATCTGGCCGACCATGATGAAGCAACGTTGATCAAATTTACCCGCTACCTATTGCGTCATGTGTTTATTGTATTTGTTCGTACGGAGGATTTTGCCTCGTCTTACCGACTCTTCAATGTATTGAATAACCGGGGACCCCCCCTGACCGACGGTGACTTGATCAAGAACAAACTGTTCGGGCAGGCAGAGGTGAATCGAATTCCTTCTTCAACCGTTAAACAGAAGTGGTCGCAGCTGGAAGAGATTATCGGGATTGAAAATATTTCCTACAGCTACAGAGTATCCAGGGAAAACATTTAATTTCAATAAGTTATACGGATTTTTTTGGTTTTTGAAAATGTCAGAAAACTGGTTACTTTACTCCGTTGTCATTCCGTACAGGGATTAATGTACGGAATCCATCTTGTAGAGATAGCCAACGGCCAGCGCGTTCACATCTATGTGAGATGTATCCTGTACATAATCCCTGTACAGAATGACAACAGAGTTATTCTGAGTTAATGATCAATAATTTTTAAAACAGCCTCTTAATATCTACCGTAAGAGGGACTATCACTAAGCACCTCCCTGAATACTTTAATCGCTTTTTTTGCTGCTCAATCGCATACAACTGCGTAGCAAAGGAGTGCATACCCTGTTTGAGTGGGTGTTTTGAACGATTCAGACTACGGAAGGAAAAACGGCCAAAACATTTACAATAAGCAGATGAAACCATCATCTCCCCATCGGGTCTGAACAGTTGGTTAAAGTTATTCAACGTTCAGGCTAAATAATGCAGTCGGTACTTGCATCGTCGTATTTCCCCCTAAACACTCCCGTTAATACAGACTCACCCCGGCAGCTTCTTAACACAGCAGATATCCGTGAATGTCCGGACTTCAACAACACCCCTATTCACCACCGTCAAACACGACCGGTTCAGCTCGATAAGATCAGCTATTGCTCCGACTCATCCCGGAACGGCCTGGAGTCTTCAAACAGAGAAACACCGTCGTTAAAAAGGAAGGGGGCAGAAAAAACGGCCACAACAGATACTGACACCCGCTCTGGCGACAGCACCTGTACACTGGATAGTTGCCATTGTGAGGCTGAAGACATCAGCCCCCAGAACAGGCCAGTCAAAGAACACACGACGGAGGCTCCAACTGCACAAGCTGACCCGGCTATCGGTGAACAAGACAACGTCAAAGCACCAATAGAAGCAGAAAGCTCTTACTGGCATTCTACGGCGCAGTATATTCTGTCAGGCATAAAAAAACTCGCCAATGCCGTCCTGCCAACACCTTCAGAGGCCCTGGATCATATCAATCTTGATATGCCATGCTTCAGTGAAGAATATGAAGAGGATCAAGACATTGAGTTGCCCATAGATGTCGATGCCATCGACAGTGATCTGAATAGCAGGGGGCAACCCGTTAGCAAAGCGCAAGCCAAAAGTGTTCAACCCGAAAAAGAGTGCTCAAGCACAACCTATGAGTCGGAAGAAAGCGACAGTAAAACGGCAGACGCTTCCCACAAAAAAGATAGCGTCGTCCATAGGACACATCACAGATCAGCAGAACTGCAGGAAATCTACCAACAGTCACTGCCCGTCGTAAAACTCTCACCACACATCTATGGCAATCCCAGCAACATTGCCATTGATGGGGAAGATGACCAGCCTGAACTGATGATTGCTCTCTATCCACACGGCATTTTACAGGCCCTGCTTATTTTATTCCCTGGAACCGCCCTTGAGATTCTGAAAAGTCGGCTTGCGAAGCTGGGCAGCACCCCAATAGAGACCTTTGAACAACTCCAGAAATCCCGGATGCAAAACCGTACCGGGTTCAGGGACGCCCTGGCGAAAAATCTGGCAATCCTGAGAGAAAACCTCAACGACCTTGAATGTGATCAGCACAATGTCAGGTGCCAGCTCGCGATATTGAAGAATCTGAGAAAATTTGAGCGTGAATACCATGTGTACTGCCTGGAAGCAAAAATGGACGCCGACTTCCTGGTACAAAAAGGAAGGCTATCGTCAAAGCAGTTAGCCACCGCCATTGACAACGTCGAGGGTAATCAACTTAAAGACCCAAAACCCCTTAAGCCCACTACCTGGCTGAGACCGCTGGGCTACCAGTGCAAAGAGCGTGAAATCATCTTAAGGGGGGCTATGTGGAGTCTGGCAAACTATCATCTGCAAAAATCCGCTCAAATCGTTCTTAACGAGCTTATACAGCTCGCACCAGTCAAAGTACCCGTTTCCGGAACAGACACCTGCAAAAGGAGAACAGTTAATCACTACATCAGGGAACAACCTGAAACCATACTAAAAGTGTTGACTTATCTGGTTTGCCTGAACGTAAAACGGTATCGCGGCATAAGGCATATAAAGGCGGCTAAACTTGCCCTGGCGACTGATCAGCAAGGGTGTACAGCAGAGAGTGTTCAGGCTTTATTCAGTCGCCTGACCAGGCAGGATCTTATGCCAGAAATAGCGACGCAACTGGACAACGAGATCGGCTGGCTCCACGCCAAACGCCTTGAGCATGAGCTTAAATCACCTCCAGCTGAAGCCAGTCTGCCCAGCTTGATGGATCAACGACAACATATCCTTATTCTTCGATTACTGAACCCGGCAAAAAACCAGTCGCCCCCCGAAAAAAAACCAGGCCGCCTTGCCAATATAGAACAACAGGTTTCTGCCCAGTTAATTCACCATTTTCTGAGCAACCAATCACGGCCAAACCAACCGGGCCTGTTTCCACACTGGTTTTTCCTCAAGCCCCCCGCTGCGAATCGTATACGCTCCGTACTGGCACAAAAAAGCAATACCCCCGAGCAGTCTTTTTACCTGGCCACATTACAATTCATTGATGCAATGAACCGATGTGAACAGGATGACAGCTACGACAGTTGCCTGCACTGGATGCAGTGCTACTACGATATGACCTATGCTCAACAGCAGCTTCTGATTCACCTGATCGACCAGGATGCGCCTGACGGCATACTGCCCTGTGAACATTTCGAGCAGAATATTGATGTGCTCTGGCAATTGGCAAGATCCAGAAAAAGCGTGGGCCTGCGGCCACTGAACCCTGACTCCTATGCATACTATCTCAGCTACCTGAATTTTATCCGCAAGGAAGAAGAAAGCATTGAAGACAGCATTGCCGAGCTGTATCGCAAGCGGTATTTAAAATTACTGAATTATGATCCTTATCAAGAATTTAAAACGCTCTTTGGCGATGTGTTTAACTGGGGGTCGCAAGCCAGCAGGACCATCTGCCAGAAAGCCGGCGAACTGATGGAGGGACTAAACGCATCAGGCTTGCCCAATGCACTGGGCTTTCTTTATAAAGAAGGCAAAGGGCTGATATCGTCACTGTTCTCTGCCGACAATCCAATCCACGCCTTAATAACCGACACTCTGGGTACAATACTGAAAGTAGCCCAACAAAACCCAAAGTTTTTTCGGGTAATGTGGGGTGATTTTGCACTCCTGATGCCTCAGCTGAAAAGCCTGCTTGGGCAGGACACATCGGTAACAGGCCTGCTTGAAAGCATTGAGATCTGCATGCGCGGTCATGCTCTGGCTTCACTGTTTTCTGGCGACAAACCACAGCCACTGGATGTTGACCCACTGGAAAATCCGCAAGTGGCTACGGTGATCAAACGGTTCCAGCTGCTTCGGGACATGATTACCGCGTTTCATACCGGACTGCCAGTGATCGAAATATTTTTAAGCAACAGTCTGGATACCCTGATCAACAAGGCTAAAAAAGTCGCACAGAATGTATTATCCACCTATCTTGCCAGACACTGTCTCAGCCAGATGAAGCCGGCGATTTTCCGTTTGTTGAATAACCTGCGCTGTGCCCGGGATTTAATGCCCAGCCTGACCCTGGGGCTGACCTCTGACTGCCTCGCCGCCATGGCCCCGGAGACAACCGTCAGACTTGCCCATCATATTGGCCGACGCACCAGTGTCGTTGGTAATGTTTTGGGTTTTGTTCTGGATCCGCTGGTTATGCGCTTTGATAAATACCAGGAGAAAATCAACAACGCCAAAGCCAACCCAGCCAGTATTGCAGCTCGCAGTGAGTTAGCAGCAGAGCGGAAAAAGGTGGCAGGCATTCTCGGCGTGTCGTCAGTGGTTACCACTGCCGCCATTTTGTTGGTTAATGTCTTTAACATTGTTCTTCTACTGAGTAGCCCCTGGCTAACAACAGCCTGTATCGGGATCATTACCTTTTTTGGCAGCAGCTGCTTTGTCGCCCGACGCTATAATGGGTTGGATGAAGTCTGGACATCACTGTCTGAAACCATTTCAGAACAGATGAAACGAACCTTTGCCAAAGACAGTCCAAAGGCCATTGAGGCAAGACAGCAAGCCCATCAGATCAATAAAGATACCCGGGCAAAGATGTCAGAAGTCAGAGATCAGGCACTGAGTGGGTGGCAGGACTGGCAACAAAACCAGCTTCTCAGAGAGTTAAGCAAGTATTGGCACCAGCTGCATTATAAAGAAGAGATGCTTCAACGTATCAAGTCAACGGTTCGGGAAAAGTGTCAGTCCGATGTTGCAAGAGACGCACAACACATCCTCCATTTTGTCCGGGCAAAAGCACTGGTGGAAAATGCTCTCAGGGACCCGGATGATATATCAGCCAATCCGGATCACCTTGCTGATTTCAACCAACAGTTAGCCCGTCTGTATTTCCCACCACTGGATGCAGCACTGTTTCCCTACCAGCTAATAAACCTTGAACAGGAAATCAATGCATTTTTAGAGCATTCCTGCGGGACTGACTGCCCCGGAGAAAATATCAAGGCAATTATGGATACCGTTGAAAACTATCATATTGATCTTCACAAAGGAGAGTACCTGTTTAAACTGCTGCATATGCGACAACTTCAGTCTTTATCACTGGGGGCAGACAAGGCTGACGATCAACCATTTCATCAGAAGCCGCATCACTGCAGCGAAACAACCATGGCGCACTTGCCAGATCATCTGACAGCAACAGTCATAATGGCAAAGTCCCGGCAAAAGTGTGAACAACAGCAACTGAAAAAGGAGGAACAGATCCGGGAAGCAAGAATGAAAATGGTCACCCGGCGGGCGTTACATGACTGCCTTAAAGGTGAAACAAACTATTCAGCCAGCAGCATACCCGACTTGAGCCAAGACCCACTATTCAAAACTCACCTTGAGCTGCAAATCAGAGAACTTGAAAAAGCCAGCCTGCCCTGGTCAATTGACTATACACTGCCATCGACTCGAACCAGCGACTCACCGCCTGCAGGATGCACTTATAAAGCCCTGGAAGCAGGCAAAGACCTCCTGACCTCATAAGTTGCCCGATACCCACTGATTCAAACAGGCCGCTCTTTGTATCGGGCAATCCAGTACATGGTTTCAATGAGTTTGACGTGTACAATCTCCGTTCACCCTGAGCGGTATCCGGCAATCCAGTACATGGTTTCAATGAGTTTGATGTTTACAATCTCCGTTCACCCTGAGCGGAGTCGAAGGGTGCTTGGCACGATCTATCAGAGTCCGGAGTTTCCGCCTTTAGGCCCTATGGGTCCTTCGACAGGCTCAGGACGAACCGAGTGCGGAGGCACGACAACCCATCAAACTCATTGAAACCCTTTAATAGTTGACTATGACGCATTGATTGCGATGGTCAGGAATTGTCTTTTAACAAGTTACCGATTTCCGTTCACCCTGAGTGCTGAGCTTGTCGAAGTATCGAAGTTCGGTGGCACCACCCTTCGATACTTCGACAAGCTCAGCACTCAGTCCGAACGGAGTCAGGCAATGAAAATAGGGAGGTATTTCCAGACAACTCCTTAAACGCTCACAGACGGAGGCTCTGCCCGCCCAGCCGCCTTGCGTTCAGCCGCTATGCATGCTGCCGCCGTAAAGACGACATCGGTAGAACTGTTCAACGCCGTTTCCAGAGAATCCTGAATCACGCCAATAATAAAACCGACAGCAACAACCTGCATGGCAATATCATTAGAGATACCAAACAGGCTACAGGCCAGCGGGATCAGCAATAAGGAACCACCGGCCACACCGGAAGCGCCACAGGCAGAAACAGCAGCCACGATGCTGAGCATCAAAGCGGTTGGCAGGTCAATGGAAATACCCAGTGTATGAACCGCTGCCAGCGTCATTACGGTGATGGTAATGGCGGCACCTGCCATATTGATGGTAGCCCCGAGGGGGATGGACACTGAGTAGGTATCTTCGTGGAGATCCAGGCTTTTACACAGCTGCATATTCACCGGAATATTGGCTGCCGAGCTGCGGGTAAAGAAGGCCGTCACACCACTTTCCCGGATACAGCGCAGCACCAGGGGGAAAGGATTCTGACGAATCTTCAGGTAAACGATCAACGGGTTAACAATAAACCCGATCATCAACATGCTGCTGATCAGAACCGCCAGTAACTTGCTGTAACCGGCCAGCACCCCAAAACCGGTCTGGGCAATGGTATTGGCAACCAACCCGAAAATACCGATGGGAGCCAACTGGATGACAAAGCGTACAATGGCAGAAACCGCCATGGACAGGTCATGCACCATAACCCGCGTAGACTCACTGCCATGACGCAATGCCAGGCCCAAACCGATGGCCCAGGCAAGAATACCAATAAAGTTGCCTGTCAGCAGAGCCTCAACAGGGTTCTGCACGACCTGGAACAGCAGTGTATGGAGAACCTCCATAATACCTTCCGGAGGCAGGGCTGCACCGCTATTGGTCACCAGCGTCAAGGTCACCGGGAAAAGAAAACTCATGGATACCGCGACAAAAGAAGCCGCCAGTGTGCCAAGAATATAGAGGAAAACAATCGGCCGCATGTTTGTGTGCTGCCCCTGTTTCTGGTTGGCAATGGAAGATGCCACCAGTACAAATACCAGCACAGGGGCTACCGCTTTCAAGGCCCCGACAAACAGGGAGCCCAGAAAAGAGATGGCCACCGCAGTTTCCGGCGAAACAACCGCCAGACCAGCACCCAGGGCAATACCGATAATAATCCTGAGAACCAGGCTGGTGTTAGCCATTCGGTCATATAATGATTGCGCTTGACTCATGATTTACCCGCTGTACTACGTTCAAGTTTTTATCAGTCAACAATTTATAACATCTGCCTCACGAAATTCCCGCGCATAAGAGTATTACCGGCCTGCGGGAATTACGTGAAAATAGTATCACAGTACAGAGGATAAACTTCAGATTTAATTTTTTGCATCAATTATGTCAATCGCATCTATCCTGTTGCCTACCGAAACAGACACCGGAGCATGGAAATGAGACAGATTCTAGTCCCGAAAACTATCTTTGAGCTGCAACCCGTCAAGGACTGTCACGGAAAAACCAAGCTGGAAGAAAAACCAAAAGTCGTCTGGGGCATAAGAAACATTGTGGTGATACCACCAGCAGAGCTCCTGTCTCTGCTATTTCGCGGCAGATATTGATAGTTCGCTGTTCCTGTAATCTCCCGTCAATAAAATACCTCTGAAAAACAACAAGTCCTGCTCAAGCCCCATGGCTTAAACCAGCTGACTCAGCTGATCTTTGACATTCTCTGCTGTCGGGCGCTTTTGCGGGTCTGCCCGGGTGCACTGATCTATCAGACGAATCAGTGGTGCCAGCATATTTTGATCGTCTTCAGCCAACGAAATACTTATCGGACCGGACGGCATATTCAGCGCCAACAGGCTCTTGTTATTGGCCAGGAAGCCCGTAGTCCGGTCCACAGCATGCTCCAATTTTGCACAATCGTACAACTCACTGGTTTTCATATAGTCAAATAGTGATAACTGCAAACCTTCATCCGCTTTAAACCGCTCCCCCTCGCCGAAAGTGGCACAAACGATAACCGCCAGCATTACACCAAAAGACCAGATATCGCCCTCCCGGGTAGCGGAAGTATATTGCCAGGGGGCAAACGGTTGTTCAGGATTATCAAAAACGCCGGGAAAGCGCAGTTCTGGCGGTTGCCAGGCATTGTTGTAAAAAATGAACCGTTTGCTGCCCAGTGTATCTGGCCCCGGTACCACATCCACCCTACTGAAACGCTCCGGCAGGCCCGGACCCAGCCAGCCTGAAAACTCCCGAAGCCCTTCCAGACGGATATCTCCGTGGGCCACTCCCCGTTCGTGCAGGTTTGCCAGGGTATCCACTACCTGGCTCAGACCATGGATAACATCACCGAGAACAGCGCCTTTCGACAAACATTGCTCAATGTAAGGCTCTGCCAGACTTTCCAACAGCGGCCACTGCCCGGTTACCGAGGAAGCAATCCCGGCGTCAGCCAGCCTGGGCAACCCCTTTAATCCCCATTGATAAATATGATGCTGCCGGGCGGTGGTGGAGACCATCTCCAGCAATTGATCGATTGACTCATCCAGCCTTTCTGCATCCGGTATTGCCGGGACAGACGGAAAAGAAGGGCTCCGCTGATGGGGCTTGCCAGCTTCATTAAGCAGTTTAACGTTCTGGTCATTGAGCAACATTAACGTCCCCACTGGCTGGCCTTCGCCATCCGCCCCCCTGACCGATACCTG
Source organism: Endozoicomonas sp. ALB115 (assembly GCF_049310245.1). Taxonomy (NCBI): domain Bacteria; kingdom Pseudomonadati; phylum Pseudomonadota; class Gammaproteobacteria; order Oceanospirillales; family Endozoicomonadaceae; genus Endozoicomonas; species Endozoicomonas sp. ALB115. The sequence goes on from NZ_JBLYZG010000004.1 coordinate 144,475, forward strand.
CCCCGCCCAGGCAAACCAGGAATATCGTTGTGGTTCAATGGTGATGGCTCTGCCAAAGCTGCTGATATTCAGGGAGTTCAGCAGCGTAACCTGCCAGCGCTCGTCGGAATCCATATCATTCCTGCTCGCTTTCCTGAAAACCTCGTAGGTTTCCCACTCAGGTCTCTGTTCAAGCAGTTTGATCTCTAAATGTTCGACAGGATGGACACTACGATATTTGAATGCACTGCCAACTTCACCACTTTTATCCGGCACGATCGCATGAAATTGCAGCGCAGAAGCATTCTCAACAACTGGCAGGGACATCAATGAACTCCTTTATGGCATTTTTATTGTCAGGCAATTAAAGATAGCTCAATCGGATATAAACAGTGATGCCATTGTTAAGAAACTGCGGTGATCAGAATTGCCTCATGGCTTTAGACAGACAAGGAACCTCATCAATTAAATGGGTTATGAAGTTCCAGGGTATTCAGGAAGCTGTTGCCCCGGACAGGGGAATTGGTGGATAAGATAAGCTATCTTGCTGACTGCGGCTGAAGTTATGTCCCAATAAGTCAATGATGAAAAATAACATGCAGGGATTACGTAATAACCAGTCAGTTATAGTTCATCACTCATACCTGTTTTGGAGGTGTAGACAGGCTTCAATACCATTTTGGCGACCCCTGATTTCATGGGGACAAAAGTATTTAAATTATTTCTCTGGAGGCGAACGGTATCCAGCATGTCGTCTGCATTCATCCTGTCCAGGGCATGATAAAAATCGTCACTTTCGGTTGAAGTGCGGTTATTGAGAATACCAAGTGCACTCTGGATATGACCTATTTCAGGATGGAAGGCACCGGCGAGTTGCAATCCAATCTTTACAATCCTGCTGACGATTTTACCAATAAGTCTAAAGGGTATTTCTGAGTCATTTTCCATCAGAGTCAGTTGTACAGAGTCTGCATCCAACCAGATGATCAGCTCAGTATTGCCCACATTGACACCTTTTTTTTTCGCCCAGGGAATTTCAATCGTATCTTCACGAATCGGTTGGTCGCTATTGTAGTAAGTGAGGTGCATATAGATTTCAGGCGTGCTGAAAAAATGCTTGACGACTTTTTTCAGGTCCAGTTCCAGAAGAAAGGCACGCTCAGGCAGGCGTTTCGTATTATCGGTCGTGGGGTCGACGATGGGTTTTGTATGAATAACTGGAGTACTGAGTCGGGCAGGGCGATGAACCAGCAGGATGATATCTTTGTCCAGATCATCGACGTTCTTCACAGTGAAATCGCAGTGTTTACCCTGGCAGGATGAAGAACTGGCTATTTTCACTTTGCGGGGCTGATCCTGCTCCTTTGGTAACAGGAAACCAATGTAGGGGCTATCGGTTTCTTTGACCTTGCGATAACGAAGCTTCATCAGAGAGCCTTTGCTTCGTTTACCAAAGTGAAAACAATCCGCGACTCTCTCCAGCTCTTCAATTTGCTCGGTAAAGTCATCCAGAACGGTTTCAGGTATTTCTGGATAATGTTCTCGAACGGTTCCAGGCAGGCTACGCAGGGTAAGATCACCCACTTCATCTAACTGCGAGGGATTAGTGGCCAGTTTGCGAATCTGATCCAGGTGCTCCGACGGCTTCAGGGTTTCGATAAAGCTCTTTTTCAACTCCATGAAGGCTTGTTCCTTTTTTTCAAAACTCATGGCTGCAATACCCGAGCATTCTTCGGCAAATGCAGAGGGAAGAGTGAAACACAAAAGTAAGGTAACGGTCAGGGGAATAGACGCATTCATAATGAACCTGAAGAGCAAATAAGAAACAAACGTGCAACTTAATGAAGGAGAAAAGAAGATCAGATCCAAAGTTATCTAGATGAGGCTGCCTAATCTGTCAAGGCCCGCTGTGGAATATAGCCCGAATATTTTATAAATAAGAGCAGTTTTCGCTCAATCACCGATAAGTAGTTGGCCAAATGGAATCGTATATTTCTGGCTAAGTGGGCAGTTGCTATGCAAGGCGCAACGTAGGGAGCATAGCCGTAGCTATGTGACCGGAGTTGCAACGCCGCAGAGTGACTGACAACTTAGTCAGAAATATATGATTTCATTTGGTTAACTACTTATGATTGGGTCGACCAAAAGAAAGCTTGGGAAGAAGCAAACCGGAACCTGCTATGGTGAGCTGGAGTCAAGCATTGAGAGCAACGCCCTTGAAATGCAGTGAAGAGGAGATTTACCTGAAGTGATGTGGTTGCAGACATGTCTGATCCTTCAGAGATTTTGAAAAACGCCACTTATTAGGCAATGGACCAACAATCTTCACTCTTACCATCAATCAAGACAGTTTGATAAATATTGCCAATAAATTACCCTGACTTTAGGGGTTGCTGCATCGTCACTATTTGCTGCGGTGTTTTGGTTTGTATGCCACCGGGTAAACCCATGGAAGCCGTTGGCTGATAGCTCGGGTATTTCTGTTCATTCAAAGCACCTGTTCCACGATCCGGACGGTTCAACGATTAGCAACAAACAATTCTCAGCCAGGTTTAAGGACTGCATGAGCCGCTGTGTTGCTTCCGGAAAAATCACGGCAGAGGAACGGTTCACCTTTCACCAGTTGAAAGCCAAAGGTGCCTCCGATCACGAAGACAACCACTCAGGCCACAAGACGAAAAAAGGGAAGAAAATCTACATCAATAAAACGCCGAAAGTGAAGGGGTCACGGTAAGCGACGATTATTATTTAAACAGTTGTTTTGTTCTCAATTTTTGTTCTCATTTGAGCTTGTAAAAATAAATCTTTATCTGTTATTCCCACAAGCCCTTGATTTTAGTGGCGCTCCCAGGAGGATTCGAACCTCCGACCTGCCCCTTAGGAGGGGGCTGCGCTATCCAGCTGTGCCATGGGAGCATGCGTTATCGGACTGATACCAAGGCATACACCTTCACAAACGCGTTTGAAGCGTACTTCATTCACAGTGGATGATCAAGCCTTGGCAGGATAAAGGATTTCTAACTGACGTAAATTGACTCAGGGGCTGTCTTTCTCGGGAAACACGATTTCAAGCTGTTGTTCAAAGGCAAGCATTTTTTCGGCGAGACGCTCGCTGTCAACCATCAACGTCCCATCAAGGTATGCCTGGCGCAGGCGGCTGACACGATCTTCTGTAGCATTGATAACAAAACTTAGTTTCTTCTCGGAGCCTTCCAAATTCGTACTTGACTCTCGATGCTCTTTATCCATGTTCACTCCTTGAACGTTGAGAAATTTTTTTCACTGGCAAGTCGGACATACTGTCACCTCCAGTTCAGGCTGTCTACCCATGATGCCTATTATTTTAGTATACAAGTTTCATACCAATTGAGGTGTGTAATGACTCCGGATACCTCGTTAAACACAACAGTGAACTGATAGCGAGGTTATCAATGGGAACGCAGGTAATCACCAATGGAATACTATGAGCCTGTTGGAGGATAGACTGCACTGCTATTGTGCAGTAATAGCGAATTGATCAATGAGAGAGCAAAGCAAAAGTCTGACAATAATCTACACGACCATTTTCAGCAGAAGATACCTTGCTTGACAACAAGGCTCTTCTGAAACTCAGTTTTAAAGCGTCTCTTGCTTAAACAGCCGATTAACAAGCCATCGCTTTCAGCGCATCGCAAGAGCCAGACACCATCAATTTTCCTCCTTTTTTCCTTCTTCTTGCGTGTTTTCGATGACTTCGTCAGGTTCCGCACCTTCATCCGCGCCCTGAGTCTCACCTTCAGTTTCCGGAGAATCATTTTTCTCCGGTTCGGGTTGCTCTGCAGCAGCTTCCGGAGCCTCTGAGCCATCATCTATCTGAGCAGACTGGAGCTTGTCTGTCATTGATTTAAGCTGTTCCTTTTCATCAGACTCTTTCGGAGTTACTCCTGCCTCTGCTGCACTCTCTTCAGAGCCCGTTTCTTCTGCATCACCTGCCCCCTTGTCACTCATTTGAGCGTCGGCTTTGGTTTCCTTAACGGTTTTATCACTTATTGAATCACCTACAGCCCCTCCTTCTTTTCCTGGTGCTTTGTCTGGCATTTCATTCTTCGTATCCCCTGAGGCCACTGTTACAGTATCCGTTCCAGCTATATTGGAAGAAACGGTTATTGCCGCACCATTTGAACCCGGCGAATTTGCAGAGGTTGTCAATGGCTGGGTGGTGGCTGGTAAAGATGACAAGCTGTCCATAAATAAAAACCTCTTTTTTCTTTAGTAGACACCTACCATAGACTTTGACTACCTCTAATTGGTTTCAATGTTTTTTAGAGTATTTTTCTCATAATTTGTCAGACATTATTGCTATGATTTTTAACAGGGAATGTAGCTTGCAAGCCATCATCAATAGATATAGATCGATTGACGTTTGAATTCTGCGAACGTGATGAAATTTATTGGCAGGTTGTTGTATAAAAGATGAAGGTATACGCAGTGACAGATAACAGGATTCTCAACGTTTAAGTAGCTGGCCATATGGAATCGAATATTTCTGGCTACTTGGGCTGGTACTATGCGAGGCACAACGGAGGGAGCATAGCCGTAGCTATGTGACCGGAGTTGTAACGAAGCAGAGTGCCAGCACAAGGAGTCAGAAATATATGATTTCATATGGTTAGCTACTTATGGTGGCAGCCCCATCCATGGATACCGCCTTAAACCATTCAATCTAAGTTCTTCGGGAAAAACCATAGATTCGCCATGCCGGCAGGCAGGCCACCAGAAAACCCAGTAAAAACAGCGACAACAACCAAAGCAGTTGTTCAAAAGGCAGTGCGATGCTGCTCACAACAGGAATCCAGCCCCCCAGGAACAGAGTCGATACTTTATAGAGAACAACACCAGAACAAAGAGCAAACAGGATTTGCAGCATCGGTTCTGCCAATGTCAGGACTGCCAGCTGCCACGGGCTTACCCCTACCATTCGTAGCAGTTCGACTTCCTGTTTTCGCTCGGCAAAACCGGCAGAAAGATTAAAATACATCATCATCAAAGAGAGCAATCCGATGATAAAACTCATGGCCATAAACACATTATTGAGCATTCGCTGATAGTGCCCAAGCTTTTCCAGTTCTAACGCAGGAATCACTACTTCAAGTGGTGTATTGAAGGTTGACTTCAGTTCTTTCTGCACCTTAAAGAGGGTGTGGTGATGGCGCAATTTTATCAAAATGAAATTAAGATGATCAGTTTTTATGCCATGGGCTTTTCGGATTTTTCGCAGCCCTTCAATAGGAATTAAAATATTACTGTCCAGTGAGGTTCCGGTTTCCATTAAAACCCCCTGAATAATAAATGGCGTTTGATACTCATCTTTTGATGAGGGTGAAAAGCCATTGGCTATCTTCAGGGTTTCTCCGGGCTGATAGTCTCCCGCCAGTCTGGCACCAATAAATGCCGAACGATGATTTCTGAACTCCGTGCCTGATCCATTGCCAATAAAATTAAGGGCTTTCAGCTGCAGCGTTTCCATATAACGTGCAGTACTGCCAGTCACTGTATATCCAAGATGGCTTTCGTTGGTAGACACCGGCGCAGCCCACTCCACATCCTTCAGTTCAGCAATGGTTTCATAGAGATCCCAGGATATTACCGGAGGAGGAGGGCCAATGCGAAAAAGGCTGTAAAGGACAAGATGTGCTGGCTGTGAAGGCGCTCCGACAATCAGGTCTGCACCTGAAGACACCTGTCGGGCATAGGATCGTACAGCTTCATGAATATGGCTGATCACCAGAAGAAGCGCAATGCTGAAAGCAAGAGCCAGAATCGAAATGGTTGTGCGTCCGGCTCTCTGACCAAGGCTTCTGCGCATAATCTTCATAATGACCATCGGTTTTCACGCTCCCTTGCCTGGTTCAAGGTATCCATGTTCACATACCGGTCAAAACCATCAATGCCGTTTTCATCATGGGTGGTACAGATCAGTGTGGCTCCACTTGCACGACACTCATCCTGTAACAGCTGGTAAACGGCTTTCTTCCCCTTGCAATCCATAGCCGAAGCCGGTTCATCCGCCAACACCATTTCAGGCTTGCCGATCAGCGCACGGGCAATGGCAAAGCGTTGCTGTTGACCGGCGCTGTATTGCGCAGCATTTTTTGATAGCCGTGACGGGTCTGTTAAGCTGAGCTTGCGAATCAGACGAATGGCATCCTTGGCGGCCGTTTCAGATTTCCTTTCTGCTTCAGACCGCCTTTTCGCCGAGAAATAGCAGGGCAACAAAATGTTATCGAATGCACTTAGATATGGCACCAGCCGATAATGCTGGAAAATAAATCCGATAGAGTCGGCACGGAGTCTTTCCAGAGAGGAGGTGCCAATTTTTCTCATATCATTGCCCAGAACCATCAGGTCACCACTGTTAAAGCGAACAAGCCCCATCAGGGCTCTTAACAGGGTGGTTTTGCCAGAGCCATTCCTGCCTTGAAGGCACACCGTTTCACCAGCATCAATAACCAACTCCGGAATTCGCAAAACTTCAGTTTCACCAATACTCTGCTCAAGGTCATGAATGGCAACGGCCTGGACATTTGTCATCTTAATATTTCCGCCTTGATAAAGACCCGCAGTCAGGATAAACAACGATCCTGGTTTTCATGGTCATGGTTATCGGTCGTCTGCCAATAAAGATAAGCACCTGTAATGGGCTTCATAATCTGATCATGGAAAACAACAGGCTCATTTCATATGGAAAGAGACTCTGGCAGTGAATATTTTGGCCTATACTCGAAGCTGCCAGTCATCCAATAACCTGTCTGTTTTATCTGCGCGAGAAATCCCTACCCGATTAGACGTCAACCCTTCCCTAACTTGACACACCCGGAGTTTGATTCATGCCCTTCATCACTCCCCTTAAAACACTAACACTGTTCATCATCACCCTTTTTCTTGCTGGCTGCGCCAGTGATGGCCATCTGAACCGGTGGAGCCAATGTGCCCTGATCGGGGCGGGTACCGGCGGTCTTGTTGGCGCTGCAGCCAACAGTACGAGTTCATCCGACAGAGGTAAATCGGCCGCTTATGGTGCTATAGGTGGTGCCCTGGTCGGTACCGCTATCTGTGCGCTGACTGGCAGTGACAGTGATCACGATGGTGTTCCTGATAACAAAGACCGCTGTGCAGACACCCCCAAAGGCGTAACCGTCGATCACAGTGGCTGCCCGGTAGACTCCGATAATGACGGGGTTCCTGACTACCTGGATAAGTGCGCCAACACCCCTTACGGTGTCACAGTGGATGCTCACGGTTGCCCCGATTCCGACGGTGATGGCGTACCAGACAATATGGATCGCTGCCCCAATACCCCTGTCGATATGGCGGTTAACCAATATGGCTGCCCGATCGACAGTGATGGGGATGGTGTTCCCGATGACAGTGATAAGTGCCCGGATACCCCCGAAGGCATTCCCGTCGATGCGGATGGCTGCCCACTACAGAGAGAACTGGGAATGGTTTACTTTGGCTTTGATAAAGCAGACATTGACCCGCCGGGCCGTCAGGCGCTGGACAAAATCGCTGATGTTGCCAAACAAAAGTCTGACATTCATCTGACAGCTGTTGGTTACACCGACTCAACCGGCCCGCTGGAACACAACCGAAAACTGGCACTGCGCAGGGCTGAAAGTGTCAAACAATACCTGGAAGAGCGTGGCGTCAGTGGCAATCGCATCAAAGCCGTGGCCGGTGGTGTACTGGAGAGCGGAGATCAAACCAGAGAAGGCCGGAGAAACAACCGTCACGTGACCATCACCATTGAAGGGTAACCTTCATTAACTATTCAGGAACTGTTGTTTAATAACTTCGACATTTCAATAAGCGCTACCCGCTGCCCGAAAAAGACAGGCCACTTGTGCTTTTTTGGGAAGCGGGTAGCGAGCAAGTCTCAGCCAACGGCGGAACTTATTCCGCGACAATTCCTTACCTGTTTCTTTTGGAGCCTGTGAGATAGTATTGGTCAATACTCAAACCTACTCACCCAAAGTCTCCAAGCAGCATCCATGACAGACAATAGCAAAGCCTGTTTCTACGCCCTGGCCACGGCCTTATTGTGGTCGACCATTGCCACCGCCTTTAAAATAGCCCTTAAATATCTCGACCCATGGCAGCTGGTATTCTGGTCCGTGGCAACCTCCACCACCCTGCTTACCATCATTGTCATGATTCAGGGAAAGGCTGGTTTAGTTGTCTCCCAATTCAAACAATCATCGGGATTATTCCTGGCCCTGGGGCTGTTAAACCCTTTTCTCTATCACGTTGCCCTGTTCGGCGCTTACGACCTGCTTCCGGCGCAACAGGCGCAGGCATTAAACTACAGCTGGCCAATGGCACTGACCCTGCTTGCCGTTCCTTTGCTGGGTAAAAAACTGTCGCTTACCAGCCTGCTCTGCTGCCTGCTGGCCTACGGGGGTGTATTGCTTATCTGTACCCGTGGGGAGTTTGAAAGTCTTAATTTCGCCAGTCCCATCGGTGTTATTCTGGCACTGTCAAGCACCATTATCTGGGCGCTTTACTGGCTATTGAATACCCGGCGCGAAGGGGATCCTGTGGTTGGCCTGCTGATCTGCTTCCTCTGTGGACTGCCCTGGATTATTGGTGCCACCGCCCTCTTCTCCGATTTCTGGCCCATTGCCTCTGAAGGTCTGGCAGCAGCGGCCTATGTTGGTCTGATTGAAATGGGCTTTGCTTATATCCTGTGGCTGAAAGCCCTTAAACTGGCGGACAATACTGCCATGGTCAGCAATATCAGCTACCTCAGTCCGTTTCTATCACTGATTTTCATCGCCAATATTCTTGGTGAGTCTATCTATCCGGCCACCTATGCTGGCTTGATTATGATTATTGTTGCCGTTCTGGCTCAGCAGCACTTGAGTAGAAAATAAACGTCATGGCCAGAAACAGCTACTTTGCTTTTAAGCAGTTCAGAATTGACCAGGGTGAATGCGCCATGAAAGTCACCACGGATGCCTGCATCTTTGGTGCGCTTATTGCTGAGTCATCCGGCTTACGACATAGCCAGTCCATTCTGGATATTGGTGCAGGCACCGGGCTGCTCAGCCTGATGGCTGCTCAGAACTGCAATGGGAAAATCACGGCCGTGGAGCTGGATGAAGAAGCGTCACAACAAGCGGTCCTTAACTTTGCCGCCAGTCCCTGGGCCGATCAGCTGCAACTGGTCAATAGCGCTATCCAGATATTCTCTGCCACCAGTCAGCAACGCTTTGACTGTATCATTTCGAACCCGCCTTTTTTTCAACAATCCTTCAAGGGGGACGACCAGCGACGCAACATGGCCCGTCATACCGACAGCCTGAGTTTTACGGATCTTGCCAGGGTGATTTCCCGGCATTTGGCGACCACTGGCGAAGCCTGGATTTTACTGCCCGTGGATTCCACACAGCATTTTTTGAAAGCGGCTGCCACGGAAGGACTGGGTCTGATAAAGCAGATTGGGCTGCGTTCTTCCAGCCGTCATGGGAACCACCGCTATATCCTGGTGTTAAACCGGGATAAACCTCTGGAAACGCACGAGGAGACGGTCACTATATATACCCAGCCTCCTCACTACACGGAAGAAACCAGGCAGTTGATGTCACCTTATTATCTGGCTCTCTAGCACATCATTGCGATGAGTTTGATGTGTACAATCTCCGCTCACCCTGAGCGAAGTCGAAGGGTGATTGGCACAGTCTTTTTCAAGGTATGGTGTTTACGCCCTTCGACTCCGCTCAGGACGAACGGAGTTTGGGAATCATTAACCATCAATTGCATTGCAGCCGCACACTAGTAATCAGCCATGATATTCGATGCAAGTTCGTCAGACCTCAGGCCAATGTTCCGGTCACTTTGCATGACCTGCTCACTGATTGATGAATTAAGATGATCGGATGAGTAGGGAATGGCCAGTCGGACTCGTGGCCGGTTATCAAACTCCACTGCCCATAGCAACGTGACCAGAAACACGCCGCAAAATACCCACGCTGGTTTAATTTTTTTGAACACATTCAAATTTCAAGACCATATATGGCACTGATTTCTAAAAAAAAGCTCCTTTGGTAGTAGGAGCCTCGTTTTTTTTGGTGACGGGTATCAGTCAGGATTATTCCAGTTGTGATCACTGATTAAAACGTTTGTCCATCTCAGCTACTTTATCAAGCCGTCCCACTCTGTACCGAGTTCATTTATTTCACGGGCTGGTTCCTGCACAGGAACACTCTGCCTGTTCATTCGTTCCCGGATTCCCTTAATACCCTGGGATACCGAGTTGACCGCAGCGCTTGCCAGTTCTTTACCACGGGTAAGTGGTTTCATCGCCAGCTCCTTACCACGCAACCCATCCTGGTAACCAGTAACCCATTGATAGGTTGAATAGCCGGCAATCCCCAATCCGCCCGCAGCCAGAAGGGAACCTGTGGTAATTCCCATCGCCGCGGCTGTTGACGCTGTAGCGGCATTACTGCCGTCCATGTCGGCAATCATTCCTTCATCGCCAACACTCTTGTGCCCGATGCCGTGGTGTACCCCGGTGTCGGCAACCATTCCTCCATCGCCAACACTCCTCCGCCCGCGGTGGTGTGCCCCGGTGACGGCACTGTCGACCGTGCTGTTCACTACCGTGGGGTTGTCAACTATTCCTCCATAGTTAACCTGCCCAGCCCCGAAGTCGGCGCGTGCATTTTTACCCGAGGTTTTGACCGTGCAGTACTCCGCCGTGGTGTTGACAACCGTTCCTCTATTGTTAACCTCCCCACCCCCGATGCCAGCGTGTGCGTACTCACCCGAGGTGCTGACATGGCTATCTACCGCCTTGGTGTTGGCAACCTCTCCTCTATAGTCAACCAATCCCACCCCGATGGCGGCGTATGCTTCCGTTTCCGTGGTATTGACCGTGCAGCCCACCGCCTCGGTGTCGGCAACCTTTCCTCCATTGAAAACCACTCCCCCCCCGATGCCGGCGTAGGCATTTTTACCCGTGGTGTTGACCATGCTGTTCTCCGCCATGGTGTTGGCAACCGATCCTCTGGCGACAACATTGCCCCCTCCGATGCCAGCGTATGCATTGTCACCCGAGGTTTTGACCGTGCAACCCTGCGCTGCGGTGTTGCCAACCTTTCCTGTAACATACCCCCCCCCGATGCCGGCGTATGCCTGGTCTTCTGTGGTTTTGACCGTGCTGCCCACCGCCCTGGTGTTGCCAACCGTTCCTCCAAAGTAAACATTCCCCCCCCCGATACCGGCGTATGCACTCTCACCCGAGGTTTCCACCGTGCTATCCACCGCCGTGGTGTTGACAACCGTTCCCAGATCGGAAACCTGCCCCCCTCCGATGCCGGCGTATGCATTCTCACCCGAGGTATTGACCGTGCTGTTCTCCGCCGTGGTGTTGCCAACCATTCCTCCAGCGACAACGTTACCACCCCCGATGCCGGCGTATGCATATTCACCCAGGGTTTTGACCGTGCTGTTCACCGCTTTGGTATTGGCAACCGTTCCTCTAACTTCCCCACCCCCAATGCCGGCGTAAACTTTGTCACCCGAGGTTCTGACATGGCTATCTACCGCCGTGGTGTTGGCAACCGTTGCTTTAGCTTCAACCAGCCCGCCCCCGATGCCGACGTATGCACCCTCACCCGAGGTTTCGACCGTGCTGTTCCTCGCCGAGGTGTTGGCAACCGTCGCTTTAGCTTTAACCAGCCCGCCCCCGATGCCGGCGTATGCACCCTCACCCGAGGTTTCGACCGTGCTGTTCCTCGCCGTGGAGTTGGCAACCGTGCCGCCAATATCAACCTCCCCCCCGCCGATGCCGGCGCATGCACTCATACCCGAGGTTCTGACATGGCTATCTACCGCCTTGGTGTTGGCAACCGTGCCGCCAATATCAACCTCCCCTCCGCCGATGCCGGCGTGTGCAGCGTTACCCGAGGTTGTGACATTGCTGTTCTCCGCCGTGGTGTTGGCAACCCTTCCTCCCGCTTTAACCAGCCCTCCCCCGATGGCGGCACCTGAAAGGACACCCGAGGTTTCAACCGTGCTGTTCACCGCCATGGTATTGGCAACCGTTCCTTTAACCTGCCCGCCCCCGATGCCGGCGCATGCATTGACACCCGAGCTTGAGGTTTCGACCCTGCTGTTCACCGCCGTGGTGTTGGTAACCATCCCTTCAACCTGTCCTCCCCCAATGCCGGCGTATGCATAAAAACCCTCGGTTTCGACCCTGCTATCGACCGCCGTGGTACCGGCAACCTTTCCTCCAATATCAACCTGCCCTGCCCCGATGCCGGCATCTGACCCCCAACTCAAGGTCTTGACCGTGCTGTTCACCGCCAGGGTGTCGGTAACCGTCCCTTTAACCAGTCCCGCTCCGATACCCGCCTCGGCACTGTATTGCGAGGTTTCGACCCTGCTGTTCACTGCGGTGGTGTCGGCAACCGTTCCTCCGACACCAACCCTTCCCGCCCCGATGCCTGCGTTTGAATACCAATCAGAGGTTTCGACCGTGCTGTTCACTGCGGTGGTGTTGGCAACCGTGCCGTCATCGAAAACCTCTCCCCCCCCGATGCCGGCGGGTGCATTCCTGCCCGAGGTTGAAATATGTGCATTTTCGGCCAGGATATCCCTGACTGTGCCATTAACTTTACAGGCCACCAGACCTGTGGGCCCCTCGGAGTTTATATGGGCACCGGTAAAGTGAAGCTTGCTAACGGTGCCTTGGTGCAGCTTTTTAACAAAACAGTTAGTCAGGTTGTCGATCCTGTGATAATCGCCATCGTACTCGCCGGTGAATGGGTGGGTATCATTGCCAATGGATTGATAGTCTTTAGTGACAACAATATCCGCTGTCTGTTGATAGGTACCGTCCAGTGGATAGTCGGGATGTCGGCCAATCTTGCCCAGGGTTTCTGTATCTTTAATCTTTATCTTGCAAGCATCACTGTACGACGAATCCAATGCAACCAGGAAATCAGTTCTCAAACAGCAATCGGCTGTTAACACCCGTGGGTCTGCTGTTTGGCAAAAAAGCTGATCCTTGGAGATAGATCCAGAATTCTCTTTAATGCCATTGACAAAGCTGTTCACCGCCGTGGTGTTGGCAACCGTTCCTCTAACGTCTCCACCCCCGATGCCGGCGTCTGCATCTGTACCTGAGGTTTCGACCGTGCTGTTCACCGCCGTGGTGTTGGCAACCGTTCCTTCGACCCAAACAATCCCCCCCCCGATGCCGGCGTCTGCATGTGTACCCGAGGTTGCGACCGTGCTGTTCACCGCCGTGGTGTTGGCAACCGTTCCTTCGACCCAAACCCCCCCCCCCCCGATGCCGGCAAGTGCATTTTTACCCGAGGTTTCGACCCTGCTGTTCACCGCCGTGGTGTTGGCAACCGTTCCTTCGACCCAAACAATCCCTCCCCCGATGCCGGCGAGTGCATTTTCACCCGAGGTTTCGACCCTGCTGTTCACTGCCGTGGTGTTGGCAACCGTTCCAAAAACGCCCCCCCCCCCGATGCCGGCGTGTACATTTTCACCCGAGGTTTCGACCGTGCTGTTCACTGCCGTGGTGTTGGCAACCGTTCCAAAAACGCTCCCCCCCCCGATGCCGGCGTGTGCATTTTCACCCGAGGTTTCGACCCTGCTGTTCACTGCCGAGGTGTTGGCAACCGTTCCAAAAACGCCCCCTCCCCCGATGCCGGCGAGTGCATTTTCACCCGAGGTTTCGACCGTGCTGTTCACCGCCGTGGTGTTGGTAACCATTCCTCCACCACCAACCAAACCCGCCCCAATGCCGGCGTATGCATTGTCACCCGAGGTGGAAATATGCACATTTTCGGCCCGGATATCACTGACTGTGCCATTCGCAGTACAGGCTGCCACCCCGGTCGTCTTCGTTGAATTTATATGGGTATCAGTAAAGCCAAGGCGACTGATGTTGCCTTGTTTCAGAGTATCAACTAAACAGTCAGACAGGCCGCTGATGGTACGGCGCTGCCCATCGTACTCCCCGGTGAATGGATGGGTAGCATTGCCAATGGATTGATAGTCTTTAGTGACAACAATATCTGCTGTCTGTTGATAGGTACCGTCTAGTGGATAGTCGGGATGTCGGCCAATCTTGCCCAGGGTTTCTGTATCATTAATCTTTATGGGTGTTGATGCTGTAGTGGGTGTTGACTCTTTAGCGGTTGTTGACGCCGAAGCGGTTGTTGATACTGTAGCGTCTGTTGACGCTGTAGTGCCATTTCCCGGGCAAGCATCATTATACGAAAAACCCGAATCCTGAAATTCAGTTCTGATAGAGCAATTGGCTGCTAACACTCGTAGGTCTGCTTTTTGGCAAAAAAGCTGATCATTGGGGATAGATCCAAAATTCTTTTTTTTGCCATTGACAAAACTGTTCACCGCCTTGGTATTGGTAACCCAATCTGAATTGGGAACCCCCCCCCCCCCGATACCGGCTCTTTCCAAAGTGGCGGCATCGACACGGCTGTTCACCGCCATGGTGTTGTCAACCGTTCCTCCGCTAACCATCCCCCCCCCGATGCCAGCGCCTGCAGCGGTAAACCGGGTATGGACCCTGCTGTTCACCGCCGTGGTGTCGGCAACCGTTCCTTCGCTAACCATGCCCCCCCCGATGCCGGCGTGTGCATAATAACCATTGGTTTCGACCGTGCTGTTCACCGCCGTGGTGTTGCCAACCGTTCCTTTAACCAGCCCCCCCCCGATGCCGGCGTTTGCCTCTTGACCCGTGGTTTTGACATGGCTGTTCACCGCCGTGGTGTTGCCAACCGTTCCTTTAACCTCCCCCCCCCCGATGCCAGCGTAACTTTTATGACCATTGGTGAGAATATGAACATCTTTCGCCCGGATATTACTGACTGTGCCAGTATCATCAACAACACAGGCTGCTAACCCGGTCGTCTTCTGGGAAGTTATATTGGCACCAGTAAAGTGAAGGTTCCTGATGCTGCCTTCCAGAGTGTCAACAAAACAGGCAGACAGGCCGCTGATGGTATTGCACTGCCCATCGAAATCGCCGGTGAATGTGCCAATGGGTTTATGGTCTTTATTGACAACAATATCCGCTGTCTGTTGATATTTGCCGTTTGGTGGAAATTCGGGATCTCGACCAATCTTGCCCAGGTCTTCTGCATTTTTAATCTGTTTCGAATTCGCATACTGAAAAGAACTGGCCAGCGTGCCAAGGGCAAGCAGTCCCTTGGCTCCCTGACTCCCTTGATAGCGGGCTGTGGATGGCTGTTGAAGGGATACGTCTTCCGAGCCGGGTTCTTTTTCCTGAGCCTCTTCCCGGGTTTCTTTTGATGTCTGTGGTAATTCCGGTTTTGCATCCGGCCCGGGCAAACCGCTCCCGGACCAGGCATTGGCCATATCTTTCGCCATGAAAAGGATGGAACTCGACGGCACGATAGTTGTTGTGGCCAGTCGCAAAAGATCTTTCACTGCTTTGCGGGAATTGAAACTGAGGCAAGGGTCTTCCATTGGAATCAATGATTTCACAAATGCTTTAGAAATAGCAACGCCATGGCCGAGCCAGGAACGTTCGGTGCCATTCCCTGAACATTGGGAAGCGCTGTCGCAAATTGGTTGCTGAATTGATTGCTGAATGGGTTGCTGATTGGATTGCTGAATCATAAACAGGACTCCTGATGTTGTAGTACATGGTTTCAATGAGTTTGACGGGTTGTAGTTATCACAAGCCTCTGCACTTCGTTCGTCCTGAGTACTGAGCTTGTCGAAGCATCGGAGGGCGCAAACTCCGGGCCATGATAGATCGTGCCAACACCCTTCGACTCCGCTCAGGATGAACGGAGTTGGTACACGTCAATCTCCTTGAAATGATGTAGTAGTGCATAACAGTACATTAGAAAGTGCACAAAAAATGACGACGCACTCCCTTGTTCGTTTATGCAGTGACGTAAAAGTTCCCGGGTTATGTTTTTTTTGGCTCTTTTCGGGTTACAGACTGCTCTGCAATGAAAATTGGCCAAAGGCCTTGATATACAATGCCTTCAGGAAACTGCTGGCTAAATATTGCCAAGCCCTGCCACAGGAGGATTCCAGCCTGATTTATGACATCAGCAGTCTGCAATACGAAAAGAGCCCAACTGTTTTTTCAGCTGGCTTCAGCCTGGTCGCTACGGAAATCAGCAAACTCACTGATCATTTGCCGTGTCACTGCCTGTTGCCACTGACCGGTTGTCGTTTTGCCCTTAAGCTTCTGCAAACTCGCCCTTGCTATCTGGGAGACCAGCTCATCCTTTAATCGGGCATCACTAACCCGATCGCCAAATATCTGCGGGAATTGTCTGCTGACCAGTGACTTGATGGTTGCGTAGCTGCTGAGAATTTCCCCGATGAGTTGCCGGTTGAACTGGTGCAGTTTCACTGGCCCTGGCAGTGCTTTGCCCCTGGTGTTGATCAGTTGGGCCCGGTCACTGGCACTGGTGCGCACTGGCAATAGTGTTATCACCAGCTGATTGAGACGCTGGGCCTCATCCGGATGAGGCTCAATGCCCTGGCGCTGGATCAGTTCTGCTGTTTTTATCCGTTCTATGGCTTCTGCCGGTGCCTCAAACCGGGCGTTATACAGATGGGTAAACAGTTGCCAGGCTCTCTGATCAAGTTGGAAGGTTTGCCAATCGGGGGGCTGCCTGTCCGACGATTGATCCGAGCCTGCCGGGATAGGCGATGGTGTCTGTGTAGCGACGGCAACATCGGCCTCCAACCGGGCCAGGGGGGCAGAAAAATGGTCAAGGCCCAGATAGTCGGGTTGACTGGCTAGCGATTTCAGCAGCTCCAGTTGCCTGGCCGATGCCAGTTTCATAAAGCGGGACTGGGTTTGATTGTAACGACCGGAGGCCAGACCTTTGACCAGTGGCATGTCGGTAGGTGGTGTGATCTTGATACTTTTACTAAACGACAGTCGCTGTTTGAAACGTGTGGCCAGTGAGGCCCTGGTGCTGGCCTGTGAACCTTGCTCCAGCCCAAGCAATTGGCTTAATCGATTGGCCCACCTCTTCGGCCGGTGATTCTTCAGTTGTGCTACCTGGTCAATAATCTTTTTGGACAGATGTTGTGGTATATCGTCATTTGTTGTCTGTTCAGCCAGTCGGCTTGCAGCCATAGCCTTTAACATGACACTCGCCAGTTGCCTGGTTGCACCGTGGTCGATGGTTTGGCCCGTTGATGGATCATAGAAAAGTGGTGTGCCAGGTGCCTGGCTAGTGCCGCGCAGGGAGCCGTCAGCCCGGAATATATTGTCAGGTTTCTGGTGTTGTATGCCCAATGTCGTTGAGGTGAGAACGCTTGATAGAAAGTTTTCCGTTGCCTTGCCAGCGGATGCTTCAGGCAGGGTCTGGATAATGGCCAGGTTAATCAGATCGTCCTGGTCCCAGTGTGTACTGACATCTTTATCCTGGGTGGCCAGATTGTTGGCCAGGGCCATGAGTTCTGTCCGCAGTTGTCTGGCCAGAGCCAGGCTGTTAGTCAGCAGCTGCATACCCGGTGACTGGTCAAGTGGGGAGGCGTTCTTTCCTGGGGTTCCTGGTGCCATGGTGTGGTTCAGGTGTATGGGACGATCGCTGATTTTTGCAGCCAGCATGTTAGCCAGTGTCAGGTTGTCGGTGATTGAATAGTTCGTCGGTGTTATGGCACTCGTGGCAGTTTGGCCATTGTTGCTGGGTGTACTGGCTATGGCCAATGGTGTGCCGGTCTTGCCCGGATCAGGCTGGACACTGGTCATGCCATGGGATGGGGGAGTTGGAGCGGTATTACCCTTCAGTTTCCTGACAGGATTTATGTCGGGTTGCTGGATATTCTCAAGAAACAGGGCTTGCTCCTGTTGCAAGATACGGATTAATAACTGTTGGTTGTGGGGCCTGTGTTGCCGGGCAATGATATCACTGTTCACTTTTTCCGTTGACTCAGGTTTTTCCTGTGGTCGGGAGTTCCCGGTTTCCGGCGTCGTCTGCTGTTTCTGGCCAGTTTTTCCATGCAGAATTTGGCTCAGGTCGTTCAAAAAACGATCAAAGCCGTCAGGATTGGCTGACTGTGGTTGCTGCTCTATGGCTTTGAGCAGATGATCTGTGTTCACGGAGGCCGTTGCAGGAGGAGTATAAACACCAGACGAAAGTCGTATGATGGCGGCACGGTCCAGAGGTTGTTGGTTGCTACAGCCCAGGTCTGACAGCATCTGCAGGCGTACATTGCTGAACGTGGCATACATTGTCTGGAACTCGGAAATGACCTTGGCGCTGATGATGGACTGGACAGTACGGTGATTTTTTTCACTGATTGCAGCCGGGGTCAGATGCTTCATAAACTGGTGAGCATTTTTATAAATATTCAGGAACTTGTTGCTGAATTGTTGATTCAGTTGGAGCAATGAATCCCCCGGAAGAATCCCTTTTTCCAAACAGTCTAATGGTTGCCCCTCGGTTGCTGGTGCCTGGCGGACCTTGTTGCGGGTATCGGCATAGATTTTGGCCATGTCTTTATTGAATCGTAAATGGATCGTTTTGCATTTGTCTGTGAATGATTTGATGAATCGCCGCAGTCGTTGGTTGTTATCAGATTCCGTCTTTGGCGAAGACGTAGCATTTGTTGTTGCCGTGGCCGTTGTGTTTTCGGTCGGGTTTGTACGATTGGGAATACTGGCGGTCTTCTCTTGCGGTGTGGTGTCAGGTGCTGTGGTTGTGGTTGTTGTCTTTTCGACTGCCGTGTCTGTTGATGCAGGCGTCATTGATGAGGAAGAAGTAGCTGAGCTATCTCTGGAACCAGAAGTCACTGTCTGAGTGGTGATGTCGTGGATTGTGGTTGTCGTCTGGCTTGATTGCCTGGTTTGTGCAGCGGTTGATTTTGCTTTTGAAGATGGAGGCGCTGCTGTGGTTTTAGATATACCAGGGTCGCCTTCTGTTGTGGCGGTTTCAGATGGTAATGCTGTTTGCCCGGTTGTTGATTGACGTATTGCTGTCTTATCAATTGTCGCCTGAGTGTTAGTGGCTGTTGGTGATTTTGTTGATGGAGCTGTTCCTGTGGCCGTTGAAGTTTCTGTCGGCGGTGAAGCAGCCGTTGTGCTATCCGAAATGCCAGAAGTCCTTGTTTGACTGATGGTATCAGACGTTGATCGTGCTTTTTCCTGGGTTATTGATTGTTGCGTTGTTGTCTGTTCGGCTCTCTTACCTGTTGATGCAGGTGTCATTGATGAATAAGCAGCTGAGCTATCCGTGGAACCAGAAGTAACTGTCTGAGTGGTGGTTTCGTGGATTGTGGTTGTCGTCTGGCTTGATTGCCTGGTTTGTGCAGCGGTTGATTTTACTTTTGAAGATGGAGGCGCTGCTGTGGTTTCAGATATACCAGGGTCGCCTTCTGTTGCCGTGGTTTCAGATGATAATACCGTTTGCCCGGTTGTTGATTGATGTATTGCTGTTTTATCAGTTGTTGCCTGAGTTGTAGTGGTTGTTGGTGATTTTGTTGATGGAGCTGTGGCCGTTGAAGTTTCTGTCAGCGGTGACGCAGCCGTTGTGCTATCTGAAATGCCAGCAGTTATTTTTTGACTGGTAGTATCAGACGTTGATCGTGCTTTTTTCTCGGTTATTGATTGTTGCGTTGTTGCCTGTTCGGTTGTCGTCCTTGTTGATGCAGGTGTCATTGATGAAGAAGTAGCTGAGCGATCCGTGGAACCAGAAGTAACTGCCTGAGAGGTGGTGTCGTGGATTGTTGTTGCCGTCTGGCGTGATTGTCTGGTTCGTGCAGTGGTTGAGATTGCTTTTGAAGATGGAGGCGCTGTTGTGCTGTCAGATATACCAGGGTCGCTTTCTGTTGCGGTGGTTTCAGATGATAAGGCTGTTTGCCCTGTTGTCGATTGATGTATGGCTGTTTTATCAATGGTCGCCTGAGTTGTGGTGGCTGTTGGTGATTTTGTTGATGGAGCTGTTCCTGTGGCCGTTGAAGTTTCTGTCAGCGATGAAGCAGCCGTTGTGCTACCCGAAATGCCAGAAGTCCTTGTTTGACTGGTGGTATCAGACGTTGATCGTGCTTTTCCCTGGGTGATTGATTCTTGCGTTGTTGTCTGTTCGGTTGTCGTGCTTGTTGATGCAGGTGTTATTGATGAAGAAGCAGCTGAGCCATCTGTAGAACCAGAAGTAACTGCCTGAGAGGTGGTGTCGTGGATTGTTGTTGCAGTCTGGCTTGATTGCCTGGTTTGTGCAGCGGTTGAGATTGCTTTTGAGGTTGGAGGCGCTGTTGTGCTGTCAGATATACCAGGGTTGCCTTCTGTTACGGTGGTTTCAGGTGGTAATGCTGTTTGCCCGGTTGTTGATTGGTGTATCGCTGTTTTATCAATTGTCGCCTGAGTTATAGTGGCTGTTGGTGATTTTATAGATGGAGCTGTTCCTTGGGCTGTTAAAGTTTCTGTCATCGGTGCAGCAGCCGTTGTGCTATCCGAAATGGAAGAAGTTATTTTTTGACTGGTGATATCAGACTTTGGTCGTACTTTTTCCTGAGTTATTGGTTGTTGCGTTGTTGTCTGCTCGGTTGTCCTGCCTCTTGATGCAGGAGCCATTGATGAAGAAGCGACTGAGCCATCCGTGAAACCAGAAGTGACTGCCTGAGAGGTGGTGTCGTGGATTGTTGTTGCAGTCTGGCTTGATTGCCTGGTTTGTGCAGCGGTTGAGATGGCTTTTGAGGTTGGAGGCGCTGTTGTGCTGTCAAATATACCAGGGTTGCCTTCTGTTATGGTGGTTTCAGGTGGTAATGCTGTTTGCCCGGTTGTTGATTGGTGTATCACTGTTTTATCAACTGTTGCCTGAGTTGTAGTGGCTGTCCGTGATTTTGTTGATGGAGCTGTTCCTGTGGCCGTTGAAGTTTCTGTCATCGGTGCAGCAGCCGTTGTGCTATCCGAAATGCCAGAAGTTATTTGTTGACTGGCGGTATCAGTCGTTGATCGTGCTTTTTCTTGGGTTATTGATTGTTGCGTTGTTGTCTGTTCGGTTGTCGTGCCTGTTGATGCAGGTGCCATTGATGGAGAAGCAACTGAGCCATCCGTGAAACCAGAAGTGACTGCCTGAGAGGTGGTGTCGTGGATTGTTGTTGCAGTCTGGCTTGATTGTCGGGTTTGTGCAGCGGTTGAGATTGCTTTTGAGGTTGGAGGCGCTGTTGTGCTGTCAGATATACCAGGGTTGCCTTCTGTTGCAGTAGTTTCAGATGATAGTGCTGCTTGCCCGGTTGTTGATTGATGTGTTGCTGTTTTATCAATGGTCGCCTGAGTTGTAGTGTCTGTTGGTGATTTTGTTGATGGAGTTGTTCCTGTGGTTGTTGAAGTTTCTGTCAGCGGTGCAGCAGCCGTTGTGCTATCCGAAATGCCAGAAGTCATTGTTTGACTGGTGGTATCAGACTTTGGTCGTGCTTTTTCCTGAGTTATTGGTTGTTGCGTTGTTGTCTGCTCGGTTGTCGTGCCTGTTGATGCAGGAGCCATTGATGAAGAAGCGACTGAGCCATCCGTGAAACCAGAAGTGACTGCCTGAGAGGTGGTGTCGTGGATTGTTGTTGCAGTCTGGCTTGATTGCCTGGTTTGTGCAGCGGTTGAGATGGCTTTTGAGGTTGGAGGCGCTGTTGTGCTGTCAGATATACCAGGGTTGCCTTCTGTTATGGTGGTTTCAGGTGGTAATGCTGTTTGCCCGGTTGTTGATTGGCGTATCGCTGTTTTATCAACTGTTGCCTGAGTTGTAGTGGCTGTCCGTGATTTTGTTGATGGAGCTGTTCCTGTGGCCGTTGAAGTTTCTGTCATCGG